>JBEBGK010000594.1:0-3188 GCA_040081515.1 Chthoniobacteraceae bacterium | reverse complement strand
ATCCCCCAGATACGCCTCGTAGACGTGCTCGAACAGCACGTCCGTCTTGCTTGCAAACAGCTCCTTCGTGTAGGCCCGTGGCAAACCTTCGTCGAGCGTGTCCTCGATCGCCAGGCGCACCTTCGCGCGGGATTGAATCTTCTGCCGCCATCCCAGGACCAGCAGCGCATTTAGCCGCTCCAACAGATCCCGCGCGACTTTCTTCACCTCTTCCCGTTCTTCGGTTGAAAGCTTCGGCCCCGGTCGCGTGAGGATGTCGAAGATCGTCAGTTCCTCCTCGCGCAGGTGCTCGCGCACATGGCGCTCCTGCTCCTCCGTGAGCACTCCCGCCAGGGCCATCAGGTCTGGAAGGGTTCGAGGATCTCGACCATGAGGCGCACGATGGGCGCCGGGGTGTAGAACTCGCCGCCCTTCTGCCCCTCGGTGCGGGCGAACTGGCCGAGGAAGTATTCGTAGATGCGTCCGAAGGCGTCGTAGCCGAGGCTGACGGGAATTTCGGAGACTTTCTTCAGCAGTTCCTTGAGCAAGGTGCCGTTGAAGATCTGGTAATTGCGCGGCAGTACGCCCGCGAGCTGCGGGTTGTGCTTTTCGATGTCGGCCATCGCCTCGTTGACGGCCTTGCCGACGTTGCTGCCTTCGGGCCGCGCGAGCAGGTAGTCGAAGCGGGAGTTCGGCGTCAGGAAGAGGACGCCTTCGGCCTGGTAGGCCTTGGGGTCGTCGATGCGCGAGGTGCCGCGGCGCGCCGAGGTGCCCGCCTTCTCCAGTTGCGCGCGGCGCTGCGCGAAGCGCGCCTCGGCGAAGCGCAGGAAGATCAGGCCGAGGACCGGCCCCGAGTATTCGCCCGCCTTGAGGCCGGAGTTGGCGCGGAACTGGTCGGCGGCGTCCCAGAGGCGCTTTTCGAGTTGGTGGTTGGCTTCGTCTTTTTCGGTTGGTGCGACCCAGCGCATTGCCTAACCCCCTACTCGCCGTACATCTCCGTGATCAACCGCCGCAGCTGCATGGCGGTCGCCGGCTCCAGTTCATCCAGCCGCCGCCCGAGCCTCTCCTTGCTGATCGTGCGGATCTGATCCACCGCGATTTCGGCCTTGCGGCCCGCGCATGCCGTCTGCACCCGGCTGCGCCAGCGCGGATGAAGCTTCGTCGTCAGCGGGCATACCACCACGGTATCCAGAAACCGGTTCATGTCGTCCCGGCTCACGACCACCACCGGCCGGGTCTTGGCGATCTCGCGCCCGCGCGTGGGGTCGAGGTCGGCGAGATACACGCCGTAACGTTCGACCGACCGCGCTAGCACGTCACCACTTCTCCCCGGGCTCGAGCCCGTCGGCCACCGTCGCGTCGAGATCGCTCCAGTCCTCCTTCTCGCGCGCAGCCTCGCGGTAGGTTTCCTCCCAGGTCAGGCGCTTGTCCTTCTTCCCGCGCAACAAAAGCCCTTCCTCCCGTGCCTCCAGCACCAGGGCGTCCTTGATCTCATAGCGATCGAGCACGGCCCTGGGCAGCCGCACGCCGCGCGAGTTGCCGATCTGGACGACCTTCAGCTCGACCTTCGCCGGGCTCTTCGGGGACGCAGGGAGGGAAGCACGTTTCATGTAATTACTGTACTTACATTCGCAACCTGCGTCAACGCGCCAATTTCCCATGGAGAAACGGCAGGCTGACGTCCATCCGGTAATCGACATCGGAATGATCATCCCCAAACTCCTCATACCGATGCCTCACCCCCGCCTCCCCCAACCTCCGCGACAAGATACGCGACCCGAACTGGATGTGGTACTGATCCTTCCACCCGCAATCGATGTAGATCCCGCGTAGCGTCTTCAACTCCTTCCGATATCTCATTACGAGATTGATCGGATCATTCCGCCGCCAATTCCGCCAGCGCTCCTCAATCACCTCCCCGGTCTCGGCGTTGAACGGAATGCGAAAGCCATTGGGCGCCTTCGGATCCGGGTCGTAGGTCGCCGCCATGCACAGATTCATGATGGCGTGCCCCTCCTTGCCGGTGAGCTTCTCCCGCGACCAGACGGACTTGAGGAAGCGCCGGATCCGCCCGTCGTCCAGGCCCTGGTCCAATCCCTTGCGCGAAGCGAACTTGCGCGCGTCGTAGACGCCCTCGCGAAGCTTGGGAACCCGGTACTTGGAAAGTTCGGAGAGGGTGTTGGGCCAGTCGTGCCAGTAGACGAAGTCGAAGTAGGCGTCGCCGGAATGATTGCCGATGGCGCCCCAGTACTTCGAGTACTTCATGCCGTGGATCATGGCCCCGTAGCCGCCGGAGGATTTGCCGAAGCAGCCGCGGTGGTCGCGGGAAGACAAAGTGCGGAATTCCCGGTCGACGAAGGGAATGATTTCCCGGGTGAGGTAGTCGGCGTAGTTGCCCAGGGCGGAGGAGTTGACGTACTGGTTCCCGCCCAGCGCGGTGAAGCAGTCGGGGAAGACGAGGATCACCGGCCCCATTTTCTTCTCGTGGATGAGCCGCGCCGCGCGCTCGGGCACGTTGTCGCCGAAAGGCTTCCAGTTGGTGTGCGCGAGGCCGGAGCCGGTGAAGCCGACGAAGTCGTAGAGCACCGGATAGCGCTTGTTGCCGGAGTCGTCGTACCCGGGCGGCAGCCAGACGCCGAGCTTCCGGATGTGCGGATCGCCGAGTGGGTTGTCCTTGAGGATGGAGGAGACGTGCTCTAGGACGACGAGGGTGCCGGAGGGGCCTTTGAAGCGTTTGAGGGCCATGGAAATCCTCAGCAAATCAATGGATTGCAACTTTGAGGTCACAAATTGTGACCTCAAACGCAACCGGAATGACTGAATCGATTGCCTGTATCGGCGACTATCGTAGACGGGTCAACGCATAGCTGGTTGTCGGCGTTCCTGTGGAATGCCCGAGTCATCCTCTGCGCACCCCCTCGCCCAGCGCATCCGCAATATTCGAGGGCACAAGGTGATGCTCGCGTCCGACCTGGCCGATCTCTACGGCGTATCAACAAAGGCGTTGATGCAGGCTGTACGACGCAACCTGGAACGCTTCCCCGCGGATTTTGCTTTTCCGCTAAAGGAACAAGAGCTTAGAGTTCTAAGGTCACAAATTGTGACCTTAGACGAGGTCTCTCCGGGCCGCGGCAGGCACGCAAAGTACGCGCCCTACGCCTTCACCGAGCAAGGGGTAGCGATGCTCTCGTCGGTGCTTAAGAGTAAGC
>JBEBGK010000593.1:0-3198 GCA_040081515.1 Chthoniobacteraceae bacterium | reverse complement strand
GCGGAACGGCGAGTTGCGTCCGCTGCTGGAATTCCTCCGGGCGCTGCTGAATGCGCGCGCGCTTGCGCTTTTTCCCGGCCGCGGAAGCCCGGGCGTCTCGAGCGTGATCGTCACCACGCGCGGCATCCTCGCCACGTCGCTTGCGCCGATCGGTGAGCGGCTGGCCAACACCGTCTCCGCGGTGGTGGAGCCGGAGCCGTCGCTCGGGGCGGAGGGCTACACCATCGCGGTGCCCGTGCGCCGCGAGGACAATCCCGTCTGGGTGCTGGTCGCGCAGCTCGTCGTCCCGGGCCCGCGGGATCTGCAGGCTTACCTCGTCATCCTTCAAAGTGTCGCCGGCTTCCTGCTGTATCGCGAACAGCGGCGCGTCACCGACGACGTCCACTGGGTGCTCTCGCGCACGAGCGGGCTGCTGGATATTTTCCGGCGTGCCGGCGCGGAGGAGGATTACGCAAAGGCCTGCCGCATCGCGGTGGATGCGCTGCGCGATTATTTCGGCTGCACGCGGGTCTGCCTCGCGGAGCATTCGCGCCACGGAGTGCGGCTGCGCGCGATGAGCGGCGTGCAGCAGCTCGATGCGAAGAGCCCGCTTCATCACCCCATCGAGGCCGCGATGCGCGAGGCGCTGCTCGATGGCGCGCAGGTGGATTTCACGCCGGCCGATGCCGGGCACGGCGCCACCGTCGCCCACGAGATCCTCCAGCGCGAGACCGGGGCCGTGCGCATCACGACTCTGCCGTTGCACGAGGACCGCGGCGCGGTGCTGCTCGAATGGGACGGGGAGCCCGATCGCCGCACCCCCGCGTTGCTGGAGGCCGCGCTTCCTTTCGTGCCGCCGCTCTTCCGCCTCCTCGAGCGCGCGCGGCCGAACCCCGTCGCGTATTTCTTCCGACGCAACTGGCGCCGGGCGACCGCCAACGGGCGTCGCGCGTTGGCCGCCGGTGGCATCCTGCTGGCCGTGCTGCTCGCGTGGCCGTTCCATTACACCATTCGCTGCGACTGCCGGCTCGTGCCGAAGGTGAAGCGCACCGTCGCCGCGCCCTTCGACGGCCAGCTCGGGCGCAGCCGCGTCCAGCCGGGCGACCGCGTCGCCGCGGGCGACCTGCTCGTGTCCATGGAGAACCGCGAACTCAAGCTCAAGCAGGCCGAGCTGACGGCCAGCCGCGACCAGGCGCTCAAGAAACGCGACCGCGCGATGAACAGCCCGGATGGCGCGGATTTCTCCGCCGCGCAGGTCGCCTCGCTCGAGGCGGAGGGCATCACGCAGGAACTCGCCCTCGTGGACCGCAAGCTCGCCATGCTCGAGGTGAAGGCGCCCATCGCGGGCGTCGTGGTCAGTGGCGATCTGCGCCGCGCCGAGGGCCAGCCGATCCGCCAGGGGCAGGTGCTCTTCGAGGTCGCGCCGCTCGAGGAGATGATCGTCGAGGCGGATGTGCCCGACCGCGAAGTGAGCCGTGTGCGCGCGGGGATGCCGGTCGTTTTCCGGCTCGAGGCATTCAGCGGATGGAGCGGTGAAAGCAGGATCGGTCGCGTGCATCCGCAGAGCGAACAGCGCGATGGCGCGAATGTCTTCATCGCCGAGGCGGCCGTCGCCGCCGGCGCGCCCGAGCTGCGTCCCGGGATGCGCGGCCGCGCCGCCATCGAGAGCGACCGGCGCCCGTTGATCTGGATCATCGGCCACCGTTTCGTCGAATGGGTGCAGACCACTTTGCTATGGTAGCGCCGGGCCGCCCGGCCGCCGCGCGGCGATGAACTTCTCCGTCCGCGAATTCGAGCTTCTCCGCCCGCGCATGCGCGACGGGCTGCGCTTCTCGGTGCAGGAGCAGGGCGAGGAACGGGTGTGCGTGATCGAGGATCCCGCGTCGTCCCGCTTCTTCCGCGTGGGGATCGACGAATATCATTTCTTCCGCACGCTCGACGGCGGGCAGACCGTCGCCTCGATCATCGCCCGGCTCGCGCGGGATCGCAGCGGCGACACCTTCACCGAGCACGAGGCGCTGCAGATGCTCCGGTGGCTGAAGGACAACCATCTTCTCGCGGTGGAAAGCGACCGCGCCACCGGCGAGGCCGAGCAATCACGGCGTGGCTGGAGGAGCGCGGCGAAATGGATGAATCCCCTCATGATCCGGATTCCCCTCGGCCGTCCGGATCGTTTCTTCGCGGTCCTCGCGCGCGTGTTGCGGCCGTTTCTTGGCTGGTTCGGATTCGCGATCTGGCTCGGGGTCGTGCTCTTCGGCGCCTCGCAGCTCGGGATGGAATGGGGCCGGTTCACCCGCGGCTTCAGCGGGATCATCGCGCGCGACAACTGGCTCTGGCTCGGCGCGGTCTGGCTCGCGCTCAAGATTCTTCACGAATGCGGCCACGGAGTCTTCTGCCGGCACTTTGGCGCGCGGGTGCGGGAGGTCGGCGTCATCCTCGTCCTCTTCATGCCGATGGGGTACGTGGACGCCACGGCCAGCCTCGGCCTCGCATCCCGGTGGCGGCGCATCGCCGTTTCCTGCGCTGGGATGTATGTCGAGTTCTTCGTGGCGGCGCTCGCCGCGATCGCATGGGCGTCGTCCCCCGACGGAAATGCCGCGACGATCCTGCACAACACGGTGGTGATAGGCACTGTGGTCACCTTCTTCTTCAACGCGAATCCGCTCATGCGTTTCGACGGCTATTTCATCCTCAGCGATCTGCTCGGCATCCCGAATCTCGCGACGCAGGGCAGGGCGTGGTTCACGCAGGCGGCTTCGTGGCTGCTCCTCGGCGCGACACGCCTGAAGCCCGGGCGTCTCGAGACGCGCGAGCAATGGATCGTGGCGCTCTACGGCATCGCGGCCTGGGCCTGGCAGATCGTCGTATTCGTGGGATTGCTGCTGGCGGCGAGCGTGATGTTCCGCGGCGGCGGACTGCTTTTCGCCGTCGTCGCCGGGGTCGCATGGAGCGTGATGCCGGTGGCGGCATTCGCGCGGCAGATTGGCGGATACATCCGTCGCGGCCTGGGCGGTTCGATGGATGTGCTGCTCCGGATCGTCGTCATTGCCGGCCTGGCGGGGCTCGTGTTTCTCGCGCCGTATCGGAAGACGGTCGTCGCGCGGGGTGTCGTGGAATTCGGCGACACCCGCGTCGTGCGCGCCGAGTGCCCGGGCTTCGTCGCGCGCATCCTCGTCCGCAACGGCGACGAGGTCGCATCCGGTGCGCTGCTCATGGAGT
>JBEBGK010000041.1:0-12023 GCA_040081515.1 Chthoniobacteraceae bacterium | reverse complement strand
ATCCCAGCCTGGCCCAGCTTCTCATAGGGGACATCCGTCAGGAGCAAATCCACCTGGTTCCAAGGCAGCAGGAAATGGGGGGCAATCCGGTTCAGCTTCGAGCCATCGATGCAAAAAATGCTCCTCGCGCTCCGGCGGAGCACGACCTTCTGCTGCTCGATGATCACCGCCTGCGAATTCCACAAGCCTTCCGCATTCATGGCCTCCGCCGAGAGGAACGCCATGTCGAAGTTCCAAAACTCGACGCTCTGCTGCGCCGCTTCGCCCACCAAGGTGGACTGCCGGTGGAGAAGCTCGCCCGCGAGCTGAAAAATCCGCACCCCGGGGATCGCCGCGAGCATTTCGCCGACCGGAAGATTCGACGTGACCACCGTGACCGGGGTCACCGGACTCTCGCGGAAAGCCTCCGCCAGCGCAAAGATCGTCGTGCCGGAATCGAGGAAGTAAGTGCGATTCGGCTCGATGAACGAGCGGGCGGCCTTCGCGATTCGGGCCTTCGACCGGGAGCCGTGCCCCTGGCGCTCCCGAAATGAAGGGAATCGGTCATTAAACTCGGCCAGCGCCCCGCCAAAGGTCCGGGTGATCTTCTTTTCCCCGACGAGGGCCGCCAGATCGCGCCGCGCCGTCGCCTCTGAGACCCCCAACCGCCGGCAAAGCTCCTTCACTGGCAGATACCGGTGCTGCTCGAGCAACTGCGCGAGCCGCTCGCGCCGAGCCTCCACAACATGCCGGGGAACTTTCACTCCCGCATCATACCGGGTTTTGCGCGAAGTCAATCATATCGTGCACGGCCGGCCAGCCTCCCGGTGAACACCCCCGGGCCTACCGGCCGCCTGCGGGCTGGACCGGTGCAGGCAGCGGCTTCGCGTAGTAGCGCACGTAGTCCACGGTCATCTTCACCTTGCTCGAAGCACGATCGCCGTAGCCTTCCTTCGGGATGTGCCAGGACCACAGCATGTCCTCGACCTCGGAGCAGAGGACGATGAACTGCGGTCGCCTCGAAATCGGGCCGGGTGTCTCCCAGAGCATCTTCCCGTCGATGAAAAACCGGTAGCCGCTCTCGCTCCACTCGCAGCCGTAGGTGTGGAATCCCTCGTCGAGCCCGAGATCCGGCGTGAGGAAGCCGGAGCCGTTGCGATGCTCGGCATAGCCATCCCAGTGCAGGGTGAAGTTCACCTTCCCCGCCATCCTTTTCCCCTCGTGGTCCGTCTCGCGGTGCTCGACGAAGTCCACCTCGTTGCCGGCGGTGGCGACGTTACCGATGTGCTCGCCCATGTGGGGCAGCATCATCGGCTCGGAGATGCTCCAGAAGACCGACCACATCCCCGGCGCATCCTGCCACTGGATGCGGGCTTCGTAATACCCGAATGACGGTTCGAAAATGCCCTGGGTGGAAATCATCCCGGTGTAGTGCTTCGCGCCCTCGGTGTAGGTCGCGATGGTCAGTTTCCCTCCGGCGACCGTCACCGCATCGGGCGTATTGATCGCATCGCGCCGCTTGCCGGGCAGCCAGTGCCGCCACTTCGTGAGATCGAGCTTTGTCCCGTCGAATTCATCGGACCATTTCAACTCGTAACCCGGCGGCTCCGCTGCGGCGATTCCGACGAGGGCGAGGAGGACGATGGCGCGCAGCATTGCCGCGATTCGTGAGGCCCGACGGGAGGACAGTCAATGCCACGACTGAACCCCGGGGCGGAATCGATTTTCCGGCGGAACACGCGAATGAACGGGGAATCCAGGCATTCGGGATTTCCCACGCTGCGCCGGGTAGGTGAATCAGGCCGTCAACCAAAGCGCCTCCATTTCCGTATCCTTGCCGTATCCGATGCACCCGAACACTCGATCTGCCATCGTCGCGCCGCTTGATTGTGCGGCATCCGCGCCACTACAAGCAGCGGTCCAATGAGAATTCTCCGTCACACCCAGCCCGGATTCCTGAAAGCGCTCGCGGCGCTCAAGCGCCACGCGGAGCCGACGGAAGATGTGCGCAAGACGGTCGCGGCGATCATCGCCGGCATCCGACGCCGGGGCGATGCGGCGCTGCTCGAGTACACGGCGAAATTCGGCGGCCCGGCCTTGAAGGCCGCCGCGCTGGCCGTGACCGAACCCGCAGGCGTGGACGCCGCGACCAGTCGTGCGATCGCGACCTCCCACAGGAACGTGTTCGCCTTCGCCAGGAAGAGCCTCCGTAAATCGTGGACCGGACGGAACACGCAGGGCGCACGCGTCGGGGAGCGGTTCGATCCATTTCAGCGAGTCGGCATCTACGTCCCGGGCGGAACCGCGCCACTCGTCTCGACGGCGATCATGACCGTCACGATCGCGAAGGCCGCAGGCTGCCCGGAGATCGTCGCCGTCACGCCGTGTGGGAAGGACGGCTCGGTGAATCCCGCGCTGCTCTTTGCGCTCCGGTTTGCCGGTGCGACGGAGATCTACCGCGTCGGCGGCGCGCAGGCCGTCGCGGCGCTCGCATACGGCACAAAAACGATCCGGCCCGTGCAAAAAATCTTCGGCCCCGGCAGTCCGTGGGTCGTCGAGGCAAAGCGCCAGGTCTTCGGCCAGTGCGCCATCGATCTCCTCCCCGGCCCGAGTGAAATCCTCGTCCTCGCCGACGCCACCGCAAACGCCGCGTGGGTCGCCGCCGACCTCCTCGCGCAGGCCGAGCACGGACACGGCAGCAGCATCCTTTTCATCACCGACAGCGCCAGCCTCCTCACGAAAGTGGAAAGCCAAATCCGCGCGCAGGCCGCCACGCTCAGCCGCCGCGAATACCTCACCGAAGTCCTCGATCAAAACGCCGCCCTCGTCCTCGTGAAATCCCTCGCCGACGGCATCGCCATCGCGAACGACTTCGCGCCCGAGCACATCTCCATCGTCGCAAAAAAAGAGGACGCCATCGCCCGCGATATCCGCACGAGCGGCGCGATTTTCCTCGGCGGCTGGTCGCCCGTCGCCGCGGGCGATTTCCTAGCCGGGCCGAGTCACACGCTGCCCACGGGCGGAGCGGGAAAAAGCTTCCCCGGCCTCATGGCCGACATGTTCCAGCGCCGCACGAGCATCGTCCGCCTCGACCGCGCCTCAATCGCGAAAAGCGTGGAGACCATCGAGCAATTCAGCCGCATCGAGGGCCTCGACGCGCACGGGCGCAGCGCGCGGATTCGGTTTGAGTGACGCGCCTGCAGGCGCCCATGAAAACTTCCCCTCCGACCACACCACCGCCTGCCAGATTCTGGTTCCTTGTCTTCGCCGCAACAGGCGCGATTGGCGCCTTGTGGTTTCAATTGAACCGTATGACGGAGGAGAAGACACCGGCACCTACCGCACAGGCACCCGCACTCCCTGCGCTGGATAGAACGCCGCTCGTAGCCGCGGCGGTTCGCAATGACAAGGCAATGGAGCTAGCTGCGCATGGTAGGCTCGAGGAGGCGGAGGCGGCATTTTACGAGGTGCTGGCGATTCGGGAACGCATTCTGGGAATGCGGCACTACGAAACACTCGCCACGAGAGCCGGACTGGCCGCCGTCTGGTCCTGGCAGGGAAGGTTTCGCGATGCCATGGCTGAATTCTGTTCGGTGCTGGCGATCCGTGAACGTGAACTGGGTTCGGAGCACCCCGATATCGCGCTGGTTTTATACGACATCGCCGTGTCGTTGGATTACCAGAAGAAGCCCTATGACGCCCTGTCTTTTGCCAAACGTGCTCTGAAGATTCTTGAAAAGGCGCTGGGTCGCGAGCATGTGAAAACCAAAGAGGCTGAGGCGCTGGTCAAACGACTGGAGAAAATATCAGCCGAATGAGGCAAGGCGGCTGGCCCGCCATTAGGCGATGGGATGCTGCACTGCGCGCAGCTTGCTGTCGCCGACTTGCAGACCGAGGGCTTGCTCGGCGACTCGGAGGAAGGCGCTGCTTTTGGAGCGCTGGCGTCCTCGCCAGCCACGTTGCTCACGCGCGCAGCGCCATTTTGAAGCGCCGTTTGGCCGTGGCCGGCGAGGACGCCGGCGCTCCGCTCAGGCGACGGGCTGCACGGCGCGCAATTTGGTGTCTCCGACTTGCAGGCCGAGGGCTGGCTCGGCGACTTGGAGGAAGGTTCTGCTTTGATCAGGTTTCAGGCTCCTGATTCCCGCTTTCCATAGCTGCTCATCCATTTGCCTCGACCACGATGGGATGGCTGTGGAAAAAGCTTGGACCCATCTCTCAATGCCCAAACGCCCGAAAAAGCCCGCAGGTAAACCTTCGAAGAAACCGATCGCCAGCGATCAACCGGAACTGCCTTTGGATTCCGCGCCCGCCCCCTCTGCCGCAGCGGATATGCCCGCGGCGACGAATGGGGCTGCCCCTGATGCGCCTGCGGAGGTGCAGATGGAGGTCGTGGCTCCGAAGCGCAAGGCGGGCGAGAAGGTCCAGGATGAGCAGGCTCCACTGGCGCAGAGCTACCGGAATTGGTTCCTCGATTACGCGAGCTACGTCATCCTCGACCGCGCGGTGCCGCACATCGATGACGGGCTGAAGCCGGTGCAGCGGCGGGTGCTCCACACGCTGTGGGACATGGACGACGGGCGCTTTCACAAGGTCGCGAATGTTGTCGGCGCGACGATGAAGCTGCATCCGCACGGCGATGCTTCCATCGGCGCGGCGCTCGTGTCCATCGGGCAGCGCGGGTGGCTTATCGAGCCGCAGGGGAATTACGGCAACACGCTCACGGGCGACGATGCGGCGGCGCCGCGTTACATCGAGGCGCGGCTCACGGCGTTCGCGAAGGACGTGCTTTTCAACCCGAAGACGACGACGTGGCAGCTCAGCTACGACGGTCGCAACAAGGAGCCCATCACGCTGCCGGCGAAATTTCCCATCGTGCTGCTCGAAGGCGCGGACGGCATCGCGGTCGGGCTCTCGACGAAGATTCTGCCGCACAATTTCAACGACCTCTGCCGCGCGGCGATCAATCACTTGCAGGGGAAAACTTTCCGCATTCTCCCGGACTTCCCGACGGGCGGGACGGCGGACTTTTCCGAATACAACGACGGCGAGCGTGGCGGGAAGGTGAAGGTGCGCGCGAGCATCGAGGTGCGATCGAAGTATCTGCTCGCGGTCACGGAGCTGCCCTACGGCGTGACCACGGAGTCGCTCATCGAATCCGTGCTCGCGGCGAATGCGAAGGGCAAGATCAAGATCAAGCACGTGGACGACAACACGGCGGACAAGGTGGAGATTCTCATCCATCTGCCGCAGGGCTCGGAGCCGGAGAAGGTCATCCAGCAGCTCTACGTCTTCACTAGCTGCCAGGTGCAGCTCAATCCCGCCGCATGCGTCATCGTCCGCAATCCGAAGACCGGCGATGACAAGCCGCATTTCCTCGGCGTGCGCGACATCCTCAAGGCGAGCGCCGAGGCGACGAAGGCGCTGCTGAAGCGCGAACTCGAAATCAAACTCGGCGAACTCGAACAGCAGTGGCATTGGGATTCGCTGGAGCGCATTTTCATCGAGGAGCGCATCTACCGGAACATCGAGAAGTCGAAGACGTGGGAAAGCGTGCTCGCGGAAATCCGCACGGGGTTGAAGCCCTTTGTGAAGCAGTTTCGCCGCGAAGTGACCGAGGAGGACATCGTGCGGCTCACCGAAATCCGCATCAAACGCATCTCCGCCTACAATCGCTTCCAGGCGGACGAGGCGATGAAGAAGATCGAGGAAGGCATGAAGGAGACGAAGGCGAACCTCAAGAACCTCACCGCCTATGCCGTCGCGTGGTTCGAGATGCTCCAGGAAAAATACGGCAAGGGCCACAAGCGCCGCACGAGCTACGACGAGATCGAGCAGATCGACGCCTCCGCCGTCGTCTCCGCCAACCAACGCCTCTACGTCAACCGCACCGACGGCTTCATCGGGCTCAACTGGCGGCAGCACGAATTCGTCACCGAGTGCACCATCCTCGACAGCGTGCTCACGATCATGAAGGACGGCTCGCTCAAGGTCGCGAAGGTCGCCGACAAAATTTTCATGGGCCGCGAAATCATCCACATCGCCATCTGGCCGAAGGACGGCGACACGAATTTCTACACGATGGTCTATCAGGACGGTGAAAGCGGGAAGGCCTTCGCGAAGAAATTCCAAATCGGCGGCCTCTCGCGCGACAAGCTCTACCCGCTCACGAAGTCGGAAAACTCCAAAGTGGTCTTCCTGCACATCGCCGCGACGGAAAGAGAGATGCCGAGGTCACTCCACGTCTCGCTCGACGGCCGCAGCGGCGCGCGCGTCCGCGAGTTGGATTTTGATCTGACGCCGGTGCCCGTCAGCAGCCGTAGCTCCAAAGGGCTCACCGTCACCAAGTGGGCGATCAAGGACGTGACCGCCAAGGCCGCCAAGTAGGCGGGCCGCATTCGAAACCGCGGAGGGGAGCGCCAGGCATACGACTCCGGCCGCTGCCGGCGCACGGCATGCGGGCCGACTGACGCGCACTGTTATTCGAGCTGGGTATCCTCCGCCAGGGGCTCCGGGCTTGGGACGTGCGTGGCACGCGCTAAAACTGGTCCAGCAGGTAGCGAATCAGATCCGTGGACGTCACCATTCCCACAAGCTTGTGGCCGTCGCTGACCACGGGGAGGGAGTGGAAATCGCCCCGCGAGAGAATCTGCGCAGCTTCGCGGATGGGGGCGTTTTCACGCACGGAGACGGGATCCTTTTGCATGAGCTGCTCGATGGTCATCGTGTGATCGAGCGTGGCATCCACGGCGCGTTCGTCGGTCTTGAAGGCATCGCCGAAACTGACACGGAGCACGTCGGAATTGCTCACGATGCCGACGAGCTTGTGCCCGTTGACGACTGGAACATGGTGGATGCCATGCTCCCGGATGAGCTGGCGGACTTTCGACACCGGCTCGCCGTGATGCACGGTGACGAGCTTGGTGGTCATGATTTTGGATACTGGTTCGTTGCGTTTCATTTTTCGATGCGAGCATGCGTTGCCCGGGGCGGCGTGTCCGGCCATCGATTGGCGCAAGGTGGGCGGGGATTGCGTTTTGGCGGCCGTTCGGTTTCCCTCGGTGGCAAATGAGCACACCCGCACAACTCATCCACCACACTCCGGGTACGGGAAAAACCTACTCCGCCGTCGGCGACAAGTACGTGATGCTCGCGACGGGCGAACAGACGGGCGGCGCGTACTGCCTCGCGGAGGCGACCGTGCCGCCGGGGGGCGGGCCGCCGCCGCATTACCACACGCAGGAGGACGAGGCGTTCTATGTGATCGAGGGGGAGATCACTTTCACAGTCGATCAGCGCACGGTCGCCGGCACACCGGGCACCTTTGTCCAGATTCCCCGGGGGACGCCGCATGCGTTCAAGAACCAGACCGCCGCACCTGCGAGGATGCTGATCCAGTGCAGCCCGGCGGGCTTCGAAAAATTCATGGCGGAGTTCGCAACGGAACTGCCCTCGCCGGAGGCGCCGCCGCTGCCCCCGTCGCCCGTTGAAATCGAAGAACTGCTCTCCATCGCGCCGAGATACGGCATCGTGATGCTGCCGCCTCCGCATTGAGCCTGGTGCCGGCGCCGGACGGACGGGGGAAAGTGGCGTCGCGACGTCAGGATTTCACGTTTCTTGCCGACGGGCGGATGGCAGGCGTAGTATGCGGCCTTCGGGTGCCTGACCGAGAGTCAGAGCCGGCATGGCGGAATGGCAGACGCAAGGGACTTAAAATCCCTTGGGAGGCAACTCCCGTGCGGGTTCGAGTCCCGCTGCCGGCAGCCCCGAAAGCGCCGCTTGACGCAATCGGGTCGCGTCGGTAGGTTCCGCCCCATAACGCCGACCCGAGCACGAGAAGTGGGTTTCCCAGCCCACTTCTTTTTGTTCCCGGCATGATTTTTGAAACGCCATGAACGCTGAATTTATAGCCATGCTCGAGTACCTCGAGAAGGAGAAGGGCATCAAACGCGATGTCCTCATCGAGGCTGTACAAAACGCGCTCCTTAGCGCCGCCAAGAAGTCGGTGGAGGCGGGGCGGAACCTGGAGGTGGTGATGGACCCGAAGACCGGCGAGATCCAGGCGCGGGCGCAGCTCACCGTGGTGGAAAAGGTGAAGAACAAGCACGATGAAATCGGGCTTTCCAAGGCCAAGGCCGTCAAACCGGATGCCGTACTCGGCGAGGAGGTGTGGGTGGACGTGACGCCGAAGGACCTCGGCCGCATCGGTGCGCAGACGGCGCGCCAGGCGATCATGCAGCGGATCCGCCAGGCGGAGAAGCAGATGATTTACGACGAGTTCCGCGACCGGGCGGGTGAGATTGTCTCCGGGATCGTGCGGCGTTTCGAGCGACAGGATGTGATGATTGACCTCGGGAAATTCGAGGCGGTCATGCCGAACCGCGAGCGCGTGCAGACGGAGGATTACGCCATCGGCGACCGGGTGCGCGCCTATGTGGTCGCGGTCGAGAATACGCCGCGCGGGCCGGAGATCATCCTCTCGCGGAGCCATCCGAATTTTGTGCGCCGGCTCTTCGAGACGGAAGTCGCGGAAATCGCCGACCGGACCGTCGAGATCAAGGCCATCGCCCGCGAGGCGGGTTTCCGGACGAAGGTGGCCGTCTTCAGCGCGAATGAGAAGGTGGACCCCGTCGGCGCGTGTGTCGGAATGAAGGGCGCCCGGGTGAAGAACATCGTCCGTGAGCTGAACAACGAGAAGGTGGACATCATCCGCTGGTCGGCTGACGTGAAGGAACTCGTGATGGAGGCGCTCAAGCCGGCGAAGCTCAAGAGCGTGACTCTGCACCCGGAAAAGAAGGCGGTCGAGGTGCGCGTGGATAACGATCAACTTTCGCTCGCCATCGGCAAGCGCGGGCAGAATGCCCGGCTGACTTCCCGCCTTTGCGGTTGGGAGATCAACATCGAAGAAGACACGACGGCGAAGGAGGCCTTTGAAAAGAGCGTCTCCGGCGCCGCCAAACAACTCATCGACGGCCTCGGAGTCACCGGCGAGGTGGCCCAAAAACTCGTCACGATCGGAATGAACGCCGTCGAGGTCATTGCGGATGTATCCCCGCAGGACATCGTGGATGCGATCGGGATCGAACTCGCGAGTGCCGAGGAGATCGTGAACAAAGCCAAGAGCGCCACGGTGGCTTCACAATAAGTGAAGCCATGAGAACTGCGCGCCACCCATCATTTCATGCCCACCAAGAGCAAGTCCACCGGAACCGCCGCCAGCGACAAGCAAGTCAAGTCGCTCCTCAAGCCCATTACCGGTAAGAAGGCTGCCGCACCCGCGGACTCCGAGACGGAGAAGAAGACGGCGAAGAAGCCTGCGGGGGAAACAACGGAGAAACCCGCATCGAAAAGGGGGGCCAAGGCGGCAGCGGAGACAGCGGCCCAGGCGCCCGAAAAATCGAAGGAAGTCCTTTCGCTGATCGATCAGGAGGGCAAACCCAAGCCCGCCCGCGTGCGGAAGGACACGACGGCCTCAGGGCAGGTGCTGCCATCGATCTCCAGAATCAAGGCGCCTGAACCCGTCGCGGAACCGGAGCCCGTGCCGCAACCGGCGGCTCCCGCGCTGCCCGAAGGCGCCGCGGCCGAGGTGTCGCCGACGGGAGAGAGACTCGTCCATTTGAAGCCCCCGTTCACCGTGAAGGATCTGTCCGCGGCGATCGGGCTGAAGCCGTTCGTGGTGATCAAGAACCTGATGGACATCGGGGTCTTCGCGAACCAAAACCAAAGCATCGAGACGGACGTCGCCTCGAAGATCTGCGAAATCCACGGGTGGAAGTTCGAGAAGGAGCGGCGTGAAAAGGGCGCCGGCGTCCATAAGCAGGAACAGAAAATCGAACCGCCCCCCGCGCCGAAGGAGGCGGAGATCTCCAAGGACGAACCGGACGTGCTCAAGACGCGTCCGCCGGTGGTGACCTTCATGGGCCACGTGGACCACGGCAAGACGACGCTCATGGACACGATCCGGAAGGCGCGCGTCGCTGCCGGGGAGGCGGGCGGCATCACGCAGCACATCGGCGCGTATTCCGTCACGCACACCGCGAAGGAGGGCGCGGCGCATTCGATCACTTTCCTCGACACCCCGGGTCACGCCGCCTTCACCGCGATGCGCGCACGCGGCGCCACGGTGACGGACATCGTGGTGCTGGTCGTGGATGCCGTGGACGGGATCATGCCGCAGACGATGGAGGCGCTGAGCCATGCCCGGGCTGCGAACGTGAAGATCATTGTGGCGATCACGAAGATCGATTTGCCAAACGCGAACGTGGATCGCGTGAAAGGACAGCTTCAGGAAAAGGGCCTCGTTCCGGAGGATTGGGGTGGCGACACGATCGTCTGCCCGGTTTCCGCGGTCAAAAAGCAGGGCATCGACCACCTTCTGGAGATGATCATCCTCGAAGCCGAGGTGCTGGAGCTCAAGGCGAGTTCCAAGGTGCCCGCTCGCGCGACAGTCATCGAGGCGCAGATCGAGCAGGGACGCGGCCCGACTGCAACGGTGATCGTGCGGATGGGCACGCTGAAAGTTGGGCAGGCATTCATCTGCGGCGATTACAGCGGCAAGGTGAAGGCGCTGGTGAGCGATACCGGCGCGCAGGTGAAGGAAGCCGGCCCCTCCATGCCTGTGAGCGTCGTCGGTTTTGCCGGAATGCCGAATGCGGGCGATGAACTGATCGTCATGGACAGCGAGCGCGATGCGCAGCGGCTGAGCACGGAGCGGCTCGATGCGAAACGGCTCGGCAAACTCACCGCTCCGCGGCGCGCGACCCTCGAGAATATCTTCGTCACCATCGCCGACGGGAAGAAGCCCGAGCTGAGCGTCGTCCTGAAGTGCGACGTGCAGGGCTCACTCGAGGCCATCATCAATGCCGTGAAGCAGATCGACAGCAGGAAGGTGGACTTGAAGATCATCCACTCCGCCGTCGGCCCTGTCTCCGAGAGCGACGTCCTCCTCGCATCGGCCGGCGATGCGGTGATTGTGGGCTTCAACGTGAAGACCGAGAACACCGCGGCGGGCGCGGCGCGCAGCAGCGGCATTCAGATCAAGCTCTTCTCCATCATCTACGAACTGATCGACCAGGTGAAGGAGGCGATGGCCGGCCAGCTTGAACCGGAGTCGCGGGAGCAGGTCATCGGCCACGCGCAGGTCAAGCAGGTCTTCGAGCTCACGAAGGGCGTCGTCGCGGGCTGCTACGTCACCGACGGCCGCATCCAGCGCACGGGCCGCGCACGGTTGGTGCGCAACCGCCAGCCGATCTACGACGGCGGCATCGCCACGCTGCGCCGCTTCCAGGATGACGTGAAGGAAGTCCGCAGCGGCGTCGAGTGCGGCATCAAGCTGGGCGACCACTCCGAATACGAAGTAGGCGACATCATCGAGTGCTACCTGCTCGAAAAGGTGCCCCAGACCCTCTGAAACCAGCCCCGCCGTTCGCCGGTCGATGAACGCCCGATGGCAGGCGTCGGCACCCGGCGAAAATGGTCCCGCACCCGCGATGAAGAACCGCCTCAACCGAGTGAACGAAGTCCTCAAGCGCGAGCTCAGCACGCTTATCCGGCGCGAGTTCACCTTCCAGGCGAAGCTCGGCACCGTGCAGGAGGTGGACATCACCCCCGACCTGAAGAGCGCGCACATCTACATCGGCGTGATCGGCACCCCCGAGGAGCAGCACGCGGCGATGGCGCAGCTTCACGATGCGCGGCAGCGGCTCCAGCATGAGTTGAGCCGGCGCGTGATCCTCAAGTTCACGCCGCATCTCCACTTCCAACTCGACCAGGCGGGCGAACGTGGCGACCGCATCCTCCAGATTCTCGAAGATCTCCACCTCCCGCCGGAAACCGCCGCACCTGCAACCGATGACGACAAAACCTGACTCCTCGCTCACCGAACTGGCTGACATCCTGCGGACGCACCAGCGTTTCGTCGTGATGTCGCACGTCCGCCCCGACGGCGACGCGCTCGGCTGCACGCTCGCGATGGGCCTTTGCCTCCGGCAGATGGGCAAGGACGTGCAGATGTGGAACGACGAGGGATGCCTCGAGAAGTTCGATTT
>JBEBGK010000592.1:0-3204 GCA_040081515.1 Chthoniobacteraceae bacterium | reverse complement strand
GCTTCGGCCTGCCCACCGCCGTCTATAATGTGAGCGGCGAATACGCGATGCTCAAAGCCGCCGCCGCAAACGGCTGGCTCGATGAAAAAGCATGCGTCCTCGAACAGATGACCGCCTTCAAGCGCGCCGGTGCGGACCTCATCATCACCTACTGGGCGCGGCAGTGCGTCGAGTGGCTCGGTTAAATGTGCGTCGCTGTTTCTTTCCGATGAACGTCCGCTCCTTCTTCCTTCTCTTTCTCGTCGCAACTGCGTTCTCGCACCGCATAGCGGCCGCGCCGGGAGATTTGGATACGACGTTTGGCGAAGGCGGGATGGTGACGACCGAGGTTGGCCGAGGACGCTGGAGTTGCGCGCGCACTGTGGCGTTGCAGGACGATGGCAAAATCGTAGTCGCCGGCAGCGCTGATGACCGCATCGCCGTGGTGCGTCTCATTGCTGATGGGAGTCGTGACGAGACGTTTGGCTACAAAGGCGAGGTGAGCACCGACCTCGGTGGTCGTAATCAATCCTGGGTGAGCGTAGCATTGCAGCGTGACGGGAAGATTGTTGTCGCGGGCAGTTTGGTACGCGGCGTGTTCGGGCTCGACAGCAATTACGCGCTTTTGCGTTACAACGCAGACGGGAGCCTCGATCATAGCTTCAATGACACGGGCAAGGTGATCATTCCGATCACGCAAGCCGAGGGAAGTTGCGCTCCTCAGCCCGGCGTAGCCGTCCAAGTCGATGGAAGAATTCTAGTGACCGGAATTTCACAAAATGGAACCCGAAATGAAATTGCTTTATTCCGCTACAATGCTGACGGCAGGGTGGACATTAATTTCAATGGCACTGGCAAGGTGACCACTGCTCTCGATGCTTCCGACAGCTACAGCCACGCAATCACGCTCCAACCTGACGGGAAGATTCTAGTCGCAGGGACTAGCTTCATGAGTGGTTTCGCACTGGTGCGATACACAACAGACGGCAGCCTCGATACCACCTTGAACGGTACCGGCATTGTTACCGCTCTTGCGCGCGGCCGTTGCGCTGGTCTGGCGCTACAACCCGACGGAAAGATTGTGGCTGTCGGCACGTTTCTCGACAGACGAGATCACTTCGCGGCGGTACGGTACAATGCGGATGGCAGTTTGGACGCGAGTTTCGGTGGCGCCGGAAAACTGATCACCACCGTCGGCCGGGCGTTTGACCGCGCTCATGGCGTGGCGATCCAGAGCGATGGGAAGATCGTGGTCTCGGGCGAATCATGGACGACCGATGATTATGAACTCGCAGTGGTCCGGTATAATCCGGATGGGAGCTTGGACAAGGGCTTCCATGGAACCGGTGTCGTGCAATGCGGTATACTCGGCACCAAGGGCTTCGGATGCGCGATACAGCGCGATGGACGAATCGTCGTAGCAGGGTGCTATTCTAACGCGGGCCATGCCCTGGAAAAGTTCGCAGTCTTCCGGTTTGAGAACTGAATTCTAATCGGGCGCTGCCCCCGCCAGTTCGCGCGCCTTCACCATTTTCGTCTCGTCGTGGTCCGCCCGTGCGTAAGCGCCGAAATCGTTGAACCAGAATTTTTTCGACCAGCGATACATCCAGTGCTTCTCGGGGATTTCCTCGCCGGGGAGCCATTGGGAAAAGCGCGGGGTCATCGCGTCGAGTTCGGCCATGGCCGTGCCGCGGAGCGTGGTGTCGCGCGCGCCGTGCTTCACGACGATCTGCTTCACGAGGTCGGGGCGTTCTAGGACGACGCAGCCGCGCGTCTGTTGCGCGCTCAGTTCGCGGAAGTCCTTGAGGAATTCGCTGTCGCGCATCGTCACGTAGATGCCGCGTTCGTCGCGGATGTTTTCCACGGCGAACTGAATGATCGGGCACGGCTCGATGTCGCCGCGCGGGCTGACGTGGTGCGAGACGCCGTTGCTCATCGGGCACAGCGCCTGGCCGCGGTGATCGTAGTAGGCGTCGATCATCGCGATGGGCATCTTTGCGCGCATCTCGACGACGAAGCGGCGCACACGCACGAGCTGGTCGGGCCGGAGGGCGAGCTGCGGATTCATCTTCGGGCCGACGGGGCGGTAGGTGTGATACCAGACGTAATGCGCGCCGATCTTGATCAGCTCGCGCAGCCAGGACTCTGTGCAGAGTTCGTCGATGTTCGTCTGGCAGACACTCGTCGCGACGCCCGTGAGGATGCGTTCGTTCAGGCAGTTTTGCAGGCCGCGCATCGTGCGGGTGAAGACTTCCTTTTTTCCCCGGCGCTCGTCGCTCACGATCTCGCGGCCCTCGATGCTCACGAGCGGCGTGGCGTTGCCGATCTGTCGCAGCCGCTTCGCGATTTTCTCGGTGATGAACTGGCCGTTCGTGAAGACCTGGAAGTAGCAATCCGGATGCGCCGCGAGGAGATCGAGCAGCTCCGGGTGCATGAATGGCTCGCCGCCGAGGATGCCGAAGAACGCGTTCCCGTGCGCCTTCGCGTCGGTGATTGTGCGGTTCAGCGTGTCGAGGTCGATCTGGGTGCGCTCGGCTTCGACGTCCACCCAGCAGCCCTGGCAGCGCAGGTTGCAGGAGTTCAGAATCGAGAGGTAGAGGAAGGGCGGGAAGTACTCGCCACGCTTGATGCGCCGTTTGAACTTCTCGACGGAGAGCAGCCCTTTCACGCCGAAATTCCACATGAATTTACCCAGCAACCTTGGGTCGGTCGTGCGGAGGATGCGGAGTGCGAGTTGCGGGAACATGCGGGCGCGTGAGGGTGGCGCATCCGCGCGGCATTTCAAAAGGAATCGC
This sequence comes from Chthoniobacteraceae bacterium, assembly GCA_040081515.1. Classification (GTDB taxonomy): domain Bacteria; phylum Verrucomicrobiota; class Verrucomicrobiia; order Chthoniobacterales; family Chthoniobacteraceae; genus SXWH01. The sequence goes on along the minus strand of JBEBGK010000592.1, from coordinate 430 downwards.
CGGAGCGTGCGCGACGTGGGGCGAGGCGGCCCTCGAAAAAGAAAAGCCCGGCGCCTGTGCGGTGAACCGCTCGGGCGCCGGGCTTGTCGATTCAGGAGTTTCTAATTCTCCACGGGAGGCCGGCGAGGAGCGCCATCCGGGCGGTCTCCCTCTGGGCGCGGACCGCCATCACGCGGACGATCGCCTTCGGGGCGACGTTCACCGTCGCGGGGACCGGGCTTGCCTGCGCCTTCGCCATCACGCGGGCCGCCGCGCTGTGCAAAGGGTGGACGTTCACCGTCGCGGGGCGGACGCGGCATCAGCTCGTCCATGGACAGTTTTCCGTCGGAGTTCTTGTCGAGCTTGCGCAGAGCCTCGGAGGCGTGCGCGATTTCATCCTCGGAGATCTGTCCGTCGCGATTCTTGTCGAGCGCGGCGATCATCGGCGGGA
>JBEBGK010000040.1:0-12065 GCA_040081515.1 Chthoniobacteraceae bacterium | reverse complement strand
GGACGCGGTCAACATGATCGTCAACGGTTTCTGCCGGCAGGTGTTCCGCGAGCTGCCGATGGAGTTCGCGGTCGAGGCGCAGAACCTGCTGGCCGTGAGCCTCGAGGGCGCGGTGGGATGAAATCCTGGAGCATCGATCGATGAGCGATTCCGGCCCCGTCCTTCTCGACGTGCGCGACCTGCGGGTGCGGGCCGGCGAGCGCCTGATCCTCGACGGACTCACGCTGTCCGTGCGGGCGGCGCATCTCGTCTTCCTGATCGGCGAGGATGAATATCACACGTGGGAGACGCTGCCGGAATTTGCGAAGAAGGATCTCGAGCCGCTGGGGCATCGCATCACGATCCTCCACGCGGATGCGGCAGACAAAAATCATTTCCCCGGCATCGTCGAGGCGTTGCGCGATGCGGACCTGCTCTTCCTGAGTGTGCGCCGGCGCACGCCGCCGGTCGCGGAGCTGGATGCGGTGCGCGCTTTTCTCGCCGCAGGCAAGCCGCTCGTGGGCATCCGCACGGCGAGCCATGCATTTGCGCTGCGGCCGGCGGACAAGCTCGCCGACGCGAAGCTCGCGGTGTGGCCGGAGTTCGATGCGGCGGTGCTCGGCGGGCACTACACGGGGCATCACGGCAAGGACAAGGTGGCGGTGACTTTCGCGCCGGGCGCGGAGGCGCATCCGATCCTCGCGGGCATCGCGGCGGGTGCGCTGCTGGGCAATGGAGGCCTTTACAAGAACACGCCGCTGGAAAAGACGGCGTCGCCGCTGCTCATCGGGACGATCCCGGAGAAGCCGCCGGAGCCGGTGGCCTGGACGCATCTGCAAGGACCGAAGCAGGGCCGCGTTTTCTACACATCGCTCGGGCATGCGGATGATTTTCAAAACCCGGCATTCCGCAGGCTGCTGCTGAATGGGGTCGCGTGGGCGCTCGGGAAGACGGCAAAGTAGGCGAGGTTTCGAACCTCGCTGTGTGAGGCGGGCGCAGGAGGCAGCGGGATTCGGCGGGCAGTGCAGTTGCAGCGCCGCAGCCGGGACGCATCCCGTTTTTGGAGACGACGCGGTGTTCCCTCTTTCTGGTCGTTTCACCACCGGCCGAACGAACGATTTACAACCGGCTGACCGCGCCATGACAACTGGCGGGGTGTCCGGTGCGAGAATTCGCCCCATGAAAACCCTGCTCCACCTGCTCCCTGCCCTCTGCTACCTCGCGGCCCCCGTCGCTCCCGCCGATGATCCGCCTTCGGATGATGCCCCCACCGCCGTGGCGCAATCGCCGGATGCGCCCGCGCTCACCTACGACACCGGCGAGCGGATCGAGCGGATGCCGCGATGCAAAGGCGTGGTCGCGGAAAAATTCCCATGCTGCGCCCTGATGACTGCGCCCGACGGGACGAATTTTTGGATTGGAAGCCCGGCGGGGAGCAGCGAGGTCGTCAGCTTCGTCGCGACCCTGAAAGAGGGCCGCAGCTACGCGTTTCCCGACGCCTTTCTGGCCTACCGGCGGGTAAGTAAATGATTGCACTCAATCATATCCGCATAGTTGACGAAAGCCGCATGGCTAGCAGGCTCTTGTCTGGATTTGGACCCTGCAGCGGTGATTTAATGAGCGACTTCCGTCATTTAAGGAATCTGCGATGCCCCGGGGATGAGTCGTGAGCTGCCGGCTGGGAGTGTAGCGCGGGCAATCCTGCCCGCGGGGACGGCTGGGGCGATTCGGTGCGGCGGCAGGCTGTGGCGCCGACAGGTTTCCCAGACAGGAGCGCGTCAGGTTTTGGTGCTTCGCGGGCAGGGTCGTCCGCGTTACGCTCCACCGAACCCCGCCATCGCCATGAATTCGAAACGCCTTCTCGTCATCGCATGTCTCTCCGCCGCCGCCGCCGTGCCGGCGGCCGAGAAGCCGCTTTTCCTCGCGAGCCCGCTCACGGCCGAGGGCAGCTTCACGTCGGGCGTCGAGGGACCCGCGACCGATGCGGACGGGAACGTGTACGCGGTGAACTTCGAGCGGCAGCAGACGATCGGGAGGGTGACGCCGGAGGGAAAGGGGGAGATTTTCGTGACGCTGCCCGGCGCCAGCGTAGGAAACGGGATCCGGTTCCGGAGCGACGGCGGTATGTTCGTGGCCGATTACGCGCGGCACAACATCCTCCGCGTGGACATGACGACGCGCGCGGTCAGCGTCTTCGCGCATGAGGAAAAGATGAACCAGCCGAACGATCTCGCCATCGCGCCCGACGGCACGCTTTTCGCGAGCGACCCGAACTGGAAGGACGGCACCGGCCAGGTCTGGCGGATCGATCGCGAAGGCCGCGTGCGGCTCGTGGCGGACAAAATGGGGACGACCAACGGAATCGAGGTCAGCCCGGACGGCCGCACGCTGTATGTGAATGAGAGCGTGCAGCGGAACGTGTGGGCCTTTTCCATCGCCACAGATGGATCGCTCGAAAACAAACGGCTGCTGAAAAAATTCGACGACTTCGGCTTCGACGGAATGCGCTGCGACGTGGACGGGAATCTCTACATCACGCGGCACGGCAAGGGCACGGTCGTGAAACTCTCGCCGGCCGGGGAGGTCCTGCGGGAGATCGAGGTGCTCGGGGCGAGTCCGACGAACATCTGTTTCGGCGGAGCGGACGGCTGCACTGCCTACGTCACGGAGGCGGAGCGCAAGCGGCTGGTGCAGTTCCGCGTGGACCGTCCCGGGCTGGAATGGAAGCGCTGGCGCAAGGAATAGCGGAGCCCGATGCGGGCAATGTGGGGCCGACGAGTGGTCGGGCCGGTGAGTTCGCGTAGGAGAGCGCGTCCTTGCTCCGCGCCATCCCGCCGCCTGCGCCCGTCCTGCCTGCTGACAGGATTGTCGGCTCCACATTTGGAACGACGCGGGATGCGCGTCCCGGCCTCGTCACCACGGCGGCCACGATGTCATTCGTAGCGGATGCCCTTCTTCTTGGCCTGCGCGCGGAGTGACTCGGAGACCTTCTCGTCGAAGCCATCGCCCTTGCCCGCCGTCGCCAGCTTCTTGCGTTCGGCATCGATGTAGGCGTCGCGCGCCTTGCTCAGCTCGGTGATCCGCTTCTGCAATTCCGCGCGTTCCGTCTGCTTTTTCTCCACGTGCGCCTTCAGTTCGTCGGAGGAAAGTTTGCGCAATTCCTCCGGCAGTTCGTCCTTCTTCACCTCGTCGAGCGTGACCTTCTTTTCCGCGATCGCATCGAGCAGCTCACCGGTGCCTTGCACGGTCTTGCCGGATTTCGAATTGAAGGAGAGTCGCGCGGCGGCGGCGGCGGGCGCGGCCGTCTCGGCGAGTGCCTGCTTGCCGGCTACGAAGCGGCGGGTGGATGCGTCACCGAATGCAATCATCGTCCCCCCGATCTTTTCGCTGAGCGCGCTGAGTTCCTTGTCCTGAGGCGCGGCGATCGCGACCACGCCGCCGTCCTGCGGGATCGCAAAGAACGAACCCTCCGAACGATCCGCAATCTCCTTCCACACGCGGGTCGTCTCCCGGTCGCCGCCGCACTGGACGGCATTGATGATCAGATCCCGCTTCACCGCGTCCACGCAGACTTTCTTCCAGTCCGGCTCATCGTCGTAGAAATGCGGCGGCGCATCGCCCACGAGATAGATGATCTTCAAGACGGCGGAATCCTTCGTCCACTCGATCTTCTTCACCGATTCATCGAGCGCGCGACCGACGGACTCCGGGCCGTCGCCGCCTCCGCCCGCTTGGAACTTGTTCAGCTCCGCATACACCGCATCAAGGTCGTCGGTGAGCGGGGTGATCTTCGTCACGTAGTCGTCGCCGCGATCCCGGTAGCCGATGAGCGCGAAGCGCACCTCCGGCGTCGGTTTTGCCGAGATGATGTCGTTCGCCATGCTCCAGATTTTCGCCTTCGCGCCGGCGATGAGCCCGCCCATCGAGCCGGTCGTGTCGAGGACGAAGCAGACTTCGATGCGCTGCTTTGCGGGCTTCTTCGCCGTCTCGGCGGTGGGTGATTTTTCCTCTGCGACCGCGCAAAGCGGCAGCAGGGCGAGGATGGTGGCGGTGAGGATATGTTTCATGATGTTGGCGAATCAGCGGGTTTCGGAAAGTTCGGTTCCCTCGAAGACGAGCTTCGTCGCTTTCACGTCGAGGAGCGGGCCCAGCTCATACACGTTCGTGTAGCCGTAAGTCGCGAGGGCGACGTAGGTGGAGATGTTCAGCGAGGCCTCGGCCCTCTTTCCAGCAAGCGAGACCGGCGCGCCGCGGAAGTTGTTGTTGCAGTAGATGAGCACGCGCGTGGTTTTCGCCGGGATCGCCTTTGCGAGCGACTCCTCGGTGAAATCCGTGAACGGCAGACTCACCGCGCCCTTGATGTGCCGCATGCGGTACTTATCCGCGCTGCGCGCATCGAGCACGATGGTGCCAGGCTCGGCGGCCATCGCGGCGAACTGCTCCTCGGTGAGCCGGTGCTTTTCACGCACCGGTTGCACCTCCTGGGCGATGCGAAGGTATTTCGGGAAATCAATCAGCTCGTTCGGGATCGGTCGCGCAACAGTGGCGAGCTGCTGCGGAAGGGGCTTGTCGGCTGCGTGGAGCGGCATGAGCGCCGCGAGTGTGAGGACGGAGATGAACGTTTTCATAAGGTGGAGAGTGCCACGTTGCGGGACGGCAGGTGTCAGCGCGCTGTGCGAAGATTGTGAAAAAATCGTGACGCGAAAGGGCGCCTATTTTTTACCAGCGATCCACTTCCACGCAAAATAGCCCTGGTAAGTCTGAGGCGCCTCGTCGCGCAGTTTCTCGAGCACCTTGAACGCATCGTCCCGTTTCCCCGCGCGGAAGAGCGACTGCGCCTCGTTGAAAAGCGGGACAGCATTGGCGCGCTGCTGGTCGCGCTGCTCGAGGGACGCAGTGAGCAGCGGCTTCGCTGCATTCGTCCCGCCGAAAACGCGCCGAAACTCCGTCCATTTCGGAATCCACTCCACGGGCTTTCCTTTCATTGCGGCGGTCATCGCGGGGAGAGCTTTCGCGGCTGCATCGTCGGCGGCCTTTTGAAACTGCGGCATCGTGCCGGGTTTCGCGGCGGCGGCCGCAGCCGACACCCAGCCCCACTCGCCTTCGCGCGCCCACTTGGTTGCGAGTGTCTGGCCCCTCCGCTCGTTGAGTCCGTTCACCGTATCGAGCCACTCGATCGCCTCGTCGATCGGCGCGAGCATGAACATGTGATTGAGCTGCGGTGGCGCGAAAAGCCGCAGCTTCGTCCAACCCATCGCGCGGAAGCAATCATACGCGTGCTCGCCCTGCGAAAACGCGACGACCGGATCCGCCTTGCCGTGGATGACCGCGATCGCGATCTCGCGCTGCTTTTTCAAGACATCGGGCTTGTCCTCCCACAAGTTCGGCTCGTTCTGAATCCAGCAATCGCCCGCCATCGGGAAGGCCCCTCCATAGAGATCGGGGTAGTTTAAAATGACACTGTAAGTCAGGAAGGCACCCTGAGAGTGGCCGCCGACGTAGGTGACGGTGGTCTTGAGCGCCTTTTGCACTTCCTGCGTCACGTCCGCGACGAGGGGCCCGCTCTCGAATCCGAAATTGTTCCGCCCCACGGGGTCGTTGCCATTTTCGCCGTTCGGAAAGCAAAGGATGTCGTCCTCGCACCATTTTTTCGCCTCGAAACTCTGCAGATACGCGAGCCCGTTCATATTCGAGCCATGCAGAAAAACGATCAGCCGCGCTCCGGTCGCGGCGTTGTAACGGCGAGGAACGCGGAGGAAATAGCGCATCCCCTTCCCCGCCGACTTCAGCAGGCCGGTCGTGCCGGGTTTCACCTTGGCCGGCGAATCGAATTCCGCAGGCGGATGATCTTTTGCCGCCGCAAATGGAGTGAGGAAAATTGCCCCGAGCAGCGCGAGGAGGAACGCTGGTTTCACTTTTGGTTTCCTTTTCTGGCTTCGTCTTTGTCGTTGAAAACATCGCGCCCGAGCTTTGCCTTCAGCTTCTCGCGCATGACTTCGTTATAGACGCGCGCGCCTTCGAGGATGCCGTCGCTGACCATACACCCGGCGATCGGCTTCACCTCCACGCCCTCTTTCGCGAGCCGCCGATCCTGTTTGGAAACCGGTCCGCTCAGCCCGTACACGAGCATGCGGTAGTGCCCCGCGGCAAAGTCGGTCTCCGCTTGCCTGCGCGCGACCGCGGCAGCCCCGCGTTTTGAGAGGTCCATGAACTCGGGGAACTCCTCCTTGCGCTCTGCTGCGTGCAGAGTTGCTCCGAGAAGGTTGAGGATGAGGAGGATGTTTTTCATGACCGGCTATTCAAAGACTTCGTAGAGCTCGTTCGCGAGCGTGAATTGCACATTTCGCCCCAGTGCGAGCCACTGTGCAGACTCCGGTTTGCTCGTGAGCAGGTCGAAGTATTCCTGCGACGCAAATTGCACGCGGTTGCGCTTGGCCTCCGCTTTCACGGACTGGACGTCGGTGTCGCTCCAGTTCGCGCCGTTTTGCGTGAACGTCTTCCCGTTCACCCAGCGCGTCTCCTGCTCGATGTTGCCGAGCTTCGTCTGCACTTCGCCCGCGGTGCCGCGGAGCCTCGGTGAACTCTTTGCCGAGAACGCACCGCCCGAAACCACCGTGCTTGCCGCCGAAACATCGGCAGGCGCCGCATTGCCGGCGATCACTCCGCCGAGGTTTTCCGTCCGCGCCTTTTCCAGCGCGACACCGGGAGCCTCAGCCTCCTTGAGCGACTGGTTCTGCCGTCCTGCGAGCGCGCCGTCGTAGCCGTCCTTCTTCCCGCTCAGGTCGCCCCAGCTCTTGCGGTAAAGCGACTGCGCCTCCGCATCCTTGTCGAGCATCTGGAAACTCCGCGCAGCGAGCGGCACACCGCGACGCGCCTCGTCCTCGACGATGAGGTAGCTCGTGTAGGGCGTGACGATGGCGTAGCGGCGCGCGAGGTCCACGATTTCGTCGCGCAGTTCCTTGTTCTCGCCGCGCAGGCGGACTTCATCGAGCAGCCAGCCCACGCGACGCAGCGCCCAGAGCTGCGCGATGAACTCGTTGCCCGATTCCCGGCCGGCAAATTTCACCCGGTGTGCCATGCGCTTCGGCTGGCCGTTGAGCGTGCCATCGAGCACGAGGTCGCCGTCGCCGTCCCCGCTGTAACGGCCCGCGAGCACGAGCTGGTCGCCGCGGAAAAGATCGGGCAGGGGATTCGGATACAGCTTCGTGACGCGCACGCCAGCGGGGAACTCGAGCTTCAGGTTCGTGAGCAGCGGCTCTTTGATCTTGGTGAAGAAGTTCGAGACCTTCACTTCGAGATCCTCCTCCGGCAGCACGAACTGCGACGCAGCGCGCGTCCGCTCGGTGATTTTGTCGAGCAGGTGCGTGTTGATGTCCGTGCCGATGCCGAAGCAGAAAATCCGCGTTGCCGCGCTCTGGTCACGCGCCACCTGGGCGACGATGCGGTCCTCGTCCGTCTCGCCGATGGTGGGCTTGCCGTCCGTGAGAAAGACCACGACGAAGGGCCGCGATGTACCGGCCGGCTTCATCTTCAGCGCGCGGTCCAGCGCATCCGCGATCGCCGTGCCGCCGATGGGCTTGAGGCCCTTGATGAACTCGTTCGCCTTGTCGCGATTTCCGCGCGACGCATCCACGAGCTTCTCGAAGAGCGGTTCGCTCTCGGTCGAGAACCGGACGACCTCGAACTGGTCCGTGTCGTTCAGATTCTCCACGCAGAACGCGAGCGCCTTCCTGGCCTGCTCCAGCTTCTTGCCCGCCATCGAGCCGCTTGTATCGAGCACGAACACGACATCCTTCGGGTTCACGTCCTTCGTCTTCATCACGTCCGCGCCGGGCGACGCGAGCAGCAGGAACCAGCCGTCCTCGCCCTCCTTCTTGTGCGTGAGCAGATTCACGCCGACCTCGGTGTTCGCCGTCGAGTAGAGCAGTTGAAAATCCGTGTCGGGCCGCGTGTTCGAAGCCTCCCAGCCGACGACCGCGCGCTTCTCGCCATCGCGCCGGATGTCCACCGAATGCGACGGTGAGTAGAGCGCCTTGATGGGCGCTTCCTGGTTCAGCGTCACGCGCATGCTCACCGTCTTCAGCGGCTGCGCGGAAAATTTCTCTGTGTTCAGCGGATAAAGATACGTCGCGAGGCCGCCGTCCACTTTCAGTAGTTCGGTGTAGGCGAGGTTCACCTTCTTCCGCGAGTGCGGCTCGATGGGAAAGATGCGCACGCGAAACGCCGCGCGCCCGGTGTACTCGAGCAGCGCGGGATCCTTCTGCCGGCGCACGATGTCCTCGTAGATTGCGCGCGCCTTCGCTGCGTCGAGCAGCTCCGCCTCCACATCCTTGCCGCCAATTTGCATCGTGAACTTGTCGAGATGTGCGCCTTTCGGAATCGGGAAGATGTATTCGCCCTCAAGGTTCGCGTTGTTCGGATTGAAAAACTCCTGCTCCACGCGAGTCATCGCTTTCTGCCCGGTGATGTCCACATCCACCTTATGAAACGTGACCTCCAGCGGCGCGAAGACGTAGTGCGGCCGGGGCATCGGCCACGGGCGCGGATGCGGCGGAGGAAATGGCGGCGCAAACGGCGGCGGGTTGTGGATGACGATGAAACCGTCGGCGCAGACGTTGCCGGCGAGGGCGAGCAGCGCTGAGAAGACGGCAAGGAGTTTCGCTTTCATGTTCCGACGATGCCATGGACGGCAAACCCGAGTGTCAGACCCCTGTGCGGAGTTTGTCAGAAATTCGTAACGTCCCCGGTAGCCGCCGACGTGAGGAGGCGGGCTGGCAATGTGGGGCCGACAATCTGTCGGCCCGTTCCTTCGCTTCGGAACGCGCGCCCGCGGACTGTGAGCGCGTCTTGCTCCGCGCCATCCCGCCGCCTGCACCCATCCTGCCAGCCGCCGAGTCGTCGGCTCCACATTTGGCGCGTCGCCCGTTCGCACCTGAACGCGGAGTTTTCACACAGTCGGGGAGGGAATCGGGCATGCTTCTCTTGAGATCCGCGTTCGATCAGCCCGCCTCCTCACGTCGTCGGCTACGGTTGGGGCTGCGGGGAGGCAAACGCACCCTTGCCATCACCCTCGCGTCTGCTTTCATCCCGGCTGTGATTTTCCTGCTCGACAGCCGACTTACGCTGCTCCCCGGCAACTGACCGGGCGCCTCGCTGGCGCCGTGCCGGGGAGCCTGTCTGCGTGATCGGCTGGCGCTTCTGTCGGGCGGCGGGAGTGGCTGGCTTGGACGATTCACCCTGCCGCCCGCGCAACTCAATCACACCCATGCTTTCCAATCCTTCCTCCAAATACCGCGCGTTCCAGCCGGTGCATCTGCCGGGCCGGCAGTGGCCGTCGCGCACTTTGAAAAAGGCGCCCATCTGGTGCTCCGTGGATCTCCGCGACGGCAACCAGGCGCTCGCGGTGCCGATGAATGTCGCGCAGAAGCTGGAGCTCTTTCACGCGCTGGTGAAGTGCGGGTTCAAGGAGATCGAAATCGGCTTTCCGGCGGCGTCGAACACGGAGTTTGCGTTCAACCGCACGCTCATCGAGCGCGGGCACATCCCGGACGATGTGACGGTGCAGGTGCTCGTGCAGGCGCGCGAGGATCTCATCGAGCGCACCTTCGAATCGCTCGCCGGGGCGAAGCGCTGCATCATCCATCTCTACAACAGCACCTCGCCTGCGCAGCGTCGCGTCGTCTTTGGAAAAACGAAGGACGAGATCCGCGAGATCGCCGTGCGTGGGGCGCAGTGGATCCGGGATCGCATCCCGCGGCTGGCGGGGACGGATGTGCGGCTGCAATATTCGCCGGAGAGCTTCAGCGCGACCGAGGTCGAGTTTGCGAAGGAGGTGAGCGAGGCGGTGATGGACGTGTGGCAGCCGACGCCGCAGCGCCCGATGATCCTGAACCTGCCCGACACCGTCGAGGTGGCGATGCCGAATGTGTATGCCGACCAGATCGAGTGGATGTGCGGCAACCTCCGCAACCGCGATTCGGTGATCGTCTCGCTGCACACGCACAATGACCGCGGCACCGGCGTCGCGGCGACGGAGCTGGGGCTGCTCGCCGGCGCGGATCGCGTCGAGGGCACGCTCTTTGGCAACGGCGAGCGCACCGGGAACCTCGACATCATCACCGTCGCGCTGAACTGCTACATGCATGGCATCGCGCCGGGGCTCGATTTTTCCGACCTGAATGCGCTGCGTGAAATCTACGAGCGCTGCACGGGCATGACCGTGGCCGCGCGGCATCCCTACTCGGGCGAACTGGTGTTCACCGCGTTCAGCGGGTCGCATCAGGACGCGATCAAGAAGGGTCTCGCCGAGTGGGAAAAGAAGGGCCGCGAGCATTGGGACGTGCCGTACCTGACGATCGACCCGACCGATTTCGGGCGCGAATACCGCGAGGTGATCCGCGTGAATTCGCAGAGCGGAAAGGGTGGCGTGGCGTATCTGCTCGAGAGCGAATTCGGCATCGAGCTGCCGAAGGACATGCAGCGCGAGTTCGGTCCGCTCGCGAACGACGCCGTGGACGCGCTCGGACGCGAGGTCACCGCGGCGGAGCTGAAGGCGATGTTCTGGCGCGAATACATCGAGCGCGACGCGCCTTGGGAACTGATCCATTTCCATGCCGACGGCACGGAAGGCGTGTTCTCCTGCCGCGCCTCCGCGCGAAAATCCGGTGCCGAGGTGAAGCTGACCGGCGAAGGCAACGGTCCCATCGCGGCGTTCGTGCATGCGCTCAACGGCGCCGGCGCGCCGAAATTCGAGGTCGCGAACTACCGCGAGCAGTCGCTGAGCTCCGGGACGGAGGCGAGCGCGATCGCCTACATCCAGATCCAGCTGGCCGATGGCCGGACGAAATGGGGCGCGGGCGTGGATACGAACGTGGAACTGGCGGCGATCAAAGCCGTGCTCAGCGCGGTGAACCGGGCGTCTTGATCGTTTTTCCTGCTGCCCGCCCGGGGCGGATTCCGCCTTGATGTCACGCATCCGGTGCACCTAACTGGCGCGTACTTATGAAAAGATTGCTTGGAGCGTGTGCCGCCGCCGTCCTTGCATGGCATGGTGTTTCAAAGGCGGCAGCGCAGGATTCGCCCACGAATGAGCCATCGGTGCGGATGCTCCAGAAGGTGATCCCGACCGTGGTCTGCATCACCACCGAGGCAATCCGGCAGAACCGCAAGAATGCGCCGGACGGGTTGCTTGAAGACTTCTTCGGTGCGCCGGGCGGCGGACGCAGGTCGGTGGGAACGGGCAGCGGATTTTTTGTGTCGGCGGACGGATATGTGGTGACGAATGAACACGTCACCGAGGGCGCCACGAAAGGCGGGATCACGGTGACCACGCAGGACGGCAAGACCTACGCGGCGCGGCTCATCAGCGATAACAAGGAGCGTGACCTCGCGCTGCTGAAGATTGAAGCGAAGGAGCCGTTCCCATTTATCCGCCTCGATGATCTCTCGCCGAATCTTCTCGGCCAGACCGTGTTTGCCATCGGCAACCCGCAAGGCCTCGGCATGGCTGTTTCACGCGGCATCCTGAGCGCCCGCGCCAGGACATTACGGCTGGATGGCGAGGAGTTTCCGGATCTCTTGCAGACGGATGCGGCGATCAACTCCGGCAACAGCGGCGGACCGATCGTGGACCTTGCGGGCAAGCTCGTCGGGGTAAGCTGCATGGTTTATTTCGGCGACGAGCGTCGGCAGGCGGTCGGATTGAATTTCGGCGTGGCGGGAAATGTGGCACGCGCAAAGATCGAGGAGTTCATGCGAAAGACCGGCGACACGGGCAAGGGCGCGAAAACCGGCGGCGTCGTCCCGGGTTTTTGATTCTTCTTCCGCATGGACACGCCGGCGCCGGAGGGATAGTGGGATGCCCGTATGAAGACAGGCGTCTCCCCGGCCGTGCGCTGGCTGGCTTTCTCCGGCGCGCTCTGCATTTTCAACGCGTGTTCCCGCGCGCCGTCCGCTCCGCCGATGCGGGATGTGGAGGTATCGATCTCCTTTTCATGGAAGGATGGGAAATCGGAGCGTCCGCCGGACATCGAGGTGGGAGCGCTGCCCTTCGACAAGGCGAGAGTCCCGATTGCCGGAGCGATTGC
>JBEBGK010000591.1:0-3214 GCA_040081515.1 Chthoniobacteraceae bacterium | reverse complement strand
GCCCTCTTCTTGGTGATCGGCGAGGTCGAGGCCGGTGGTTTCTTCCTCCGGTGTCGGGCGCAGGCCCACGACGGCCTTCACGATGAAGGTGATGAGCAGCGTGCCAACGATGCTCAGGACGAGCGTGACAGCCACTGCCTTGAGCTGGACGCCCAGGAGCCCGCCGTCGGTGATCAGCTTGGCGAGGCCGTTCTTGGTGGCGTAGCCGCCGGTGAGGTTCGCATTGCCGGAATCCACCGTGGCGAGGATGCCCGTCATGATGGCGCCAAGCGTGCCGCCCACGGCATGGACGCCGAAGGTGTCGAGCGCGTCGTCGTAGCCGAACTTCGATTTCAGGACCATCACGAAGAGGTAGGGCACAACCGCGGCGAGGACGCCGATGAGCATCGCTCCGTTCGCGGTCACAAAACCGCAAGCCGGCGTGATGACCACGAGGCCGGCGACGATGCCCGAGCACATGCCAAGGATGGACGCATGCCCTTTGAGAATCTTCTCCATGACGCCCCACGTGAAGCCCGCGGTGGCTGCGGCGAGCGTGGTGGTCATGAAGGCATTCGATGCCACGCCGTCCGCGGCGAGCGCCGAGCCGGCATTGAAGCCGTACCAGCCGACCCACAGCATGCCGGTGCCGACCATACAGAGCACCATGCTGTGCGGGGACATCTTTTCCTTGCCGAAGCCAAGGCGCTTGCCTAGCAGGATGCAAAGGATGAGCGCGCTCCAGCCCGAGGTCATGTGGACGACGGTGCCGCCCGCGAAATCAATCGCCGGGATCGTGGCGTCGCCATTCCAGACGCCGTTCATGCGGCCGCTCACGCCCCAGATCATGTGGGCCATGGGGAAGTAAATCACGAACATCCAGATGATGACGAAGAGAATGATGGCGCTGAATTTCATGCGCTCGGCGATGGCGCCGACGATGAGGGCTGGGGTGATGATCGCGAACATGAGCTGATACATCGAGAAGACGTTCTGGCCGATCCAGAATGCGTAATCGGTGTTCGGCGCCGAGGTGACGCCCTTCAGGAAGAAGAACTCACTGCCGCCGAAGAGGCCGAAGTAGCCATCGCCGAAGCTTTTGCCGAAGACCAGACTGTAGCCCACCGCCCACCAGAGAATGGTGACGAGGCCCGCAATGCCGAGACACTGCGCGCAGACGGAGAGGACGTTCTTTTTCCGCACCAGGCCGCCGTAGAAAAGGGCGAGGCCGGGGAGCGTCATGAAGAGCACCAATGCGGCGCAGATCATCATGAAGCCGTTGTGACCGGGCGCGCTGCTCGCGGCGGTCGCGGGCACGTTGAGGTTTTCAGGGACAGCTTCTGTTTCGACGCCCTTGTCGTCCTTGGTTTTCACTTTCAGAGGTGCGGTCGGGTCACCGTTGCCGAGCGCGGCTTCGAGGATGGCGACGCGCTGCTCGATCGAGGCGTCCACTTTCTTGGCCTCCTCTTTCTTTTCAGGGGCTGGGGCCTGCGCGTGCAGGCCGGAGGTGCCACAGCCAAAGGCGATGGCGGCAGCGAGCGTGGCGCGGGTGATGGTTCGGATTAGTTTCATGCGTTTCTTGTAGGTTGTTGGTTTTCTGCCGCGGTCTCAGGCTCGCTGTCCGATTCTCGCCACCCAGGGGTGGCACTGGCTCGGAACGCTGCCTTTCTTGCGGCGGCGGCCCGTTAGCAGCGTGTGTGCCAACCGCCTTCCGAAACTGGTTTTCCAGAGTAAAATAGTGTCTGGGAAGGCATTTCAGGAAGCCCGATCGCTGGTGATCTTTCGCCAGATCCGACTCCGGTGGTCAAAAAACGACAGGGGTTCCTGCGGGTGGATCTCCGGTTTCAAACGCCCTCGCCTTGAAGCCCTGCGATTTCAGACGAAAACGCCGGTCCCTCCCTCCCGGCGCGGAAGCTTTCGCCGGCGCATTTCCGTGCGATCGAGCGCTTGATCTTCGAGGCTCCGGGTCCGACTTTTGACGTTGCGGAAGACGTCCGCGAATCCCATGCCCGCGTTCCACCATTTACCGATGCGGCTTTGCGGGTCGAGCCGCTGGGAAACGGGCATCCCAAGCGGGTTCCACGGAGTGGCGCCGGTGAAGGCCTTTTTTTGTCGCGGAGAGCGCCCGGACCGCCTTCTGGCAAGCAGAAATTCACGGTATGAAACTTTTCCTTTTCGGCCGACACTTTTTTCTTGGCGACCACCATCCATTGTGGTCATATCCACGTCCGCGCTCAAGATAGTGTGGTTATTCACAGGTCTATCCCTGCGAATTCACACGTTCTTCAGGCGGAGTTCGCTCACTTCTCACCAACTTATTCACAATGCCTGTCACTACGCCTCACCTGATGCCCTCCCGTCGCTCCAATAGCTCCAAAGCAGCCACAAAGACGACCCGTCGTCCCACGCTCAAACTCGCGCCCAAAGGGCTGAAGTTTGAGCCCGTATTCAGCAACCCTGCCGTCGCCCCGTTTGACGAGGTGGAATGGGAACTCCGGACCGCCGAAATCAACGACGATACGGGCAAGGCGATCTTCAAGCAGGAGGACATCGAGGTGCCCGCGTCGTGGTCGGCACTGGCGACGAAGATCGCCGTCTCGAAATACTTCTATGGCGACGTGGCGAAGGGCACCGATCCCTACAAGGGCGGCCGCGAGCGCTCCGTGAAGCAGCTCATCCACCGCGTCACGCGCACCATCGCCGACTGGGGGATGAAGGACGGCTATTTCGCCGACAAGGACTCTGCGGATACCTTTTACAACGAGCTCACCTGGCTGTGCGTGAACCAGTTTGGCGCGTTCAATTCACCCGTGTGGTTCAACTGCGGGCTCTACCAGCAGTACGGCACCGGCGTCGGGCGCGGCGAGGGGAACTATTTCATCAATCGCGACACCCGGATCGCCGAGCGCGCGCCGACGCAATACGAATACCCGCAGTGCAGCGCGTGCTTCATCCAGAGCGTCGATGACACGATGGAGTCGATCATGCACCTCGCGCACTCGGAGGCGATGCTCTTCAAGTTCGGCAGCGGCACCGGCACGGACCTCTCCTCGCTGCGCTCGACGCGCGAGAAGCTCTCCGGCGGCGGACGCCCCAGCGGGCCGCTCAGTTTCCTGAAAGTGTATGACCAGGGCGCGAACGTCGTGAAGTCCGGCGGCAAGACGCGCCGCGCGGCGAAGATGAACACGCTCAAGGACTGGCATCCCGACATCGAGGAATTCATCGAGGCCAAGAC
>JBEBGK010000590.1:0-3214 GCA_040081515.1 Chthoniobacteraceae bacterium | reverse complement strand
CTCTTCGCGAGGCCGCCGAACTTTGTGAATGCGAGCGAAGGCACCGACTCGCGGAGATGCCCGCAAATGGCGAACAGCGCGGCGATGCTCAGTCCGTGTCCGAGCATCAGCAGCGCCGCCCCGGAAAGCCCGATCGCATTACCCGCGGCAATCCCCAGAAAAACGTAGCCCATGTGCATCACCGAGGAGTAGCCGAGCATCAGATCCAGCCGCTTCTGCGCGA
Source organism: Chthoniobacteraceae bacterium (assembly GCA_040081515.1). GTDB lineage: Bacteria > Verrucomicrobiota > Verrucomicrobiia > Chthoniobacterales > Chthoniobacteraceae > SXWH01. Next base: position 2,991 of record JBEBGK010000590.1, on the reverse strand, counting down.
TGGTGACCAGGCCGATGTACAGGATATTGCAGACGAGGAGCGCGAGCAGCACATGCGCCCACTGGCTCGCGCCCTCGGGCAGGAGCGGAACTGCGACGCGCAGCAGGCCGTAAAGCCCGAACTTCTTCAAAACCCCGGCATGCAGCATCGCCACCGGCGTCGGCGCGCTCGCATAGGCACCCGGCGCCCACGAGTGGAAAGGCACGAGCGAGATCAGGATGCCAAAGCCGATGAGCAGCCAGATGTAGATCCCGCCTTGCGCCGCGGCAGGAATGAGCGCGCGGTTCTTCTGCATCAGCGTCATGTCGAACGTGCGGACCGCCTCAGGGTAGGCGAGGTACAGTTTCGCCAGCCCGACGAGCAACACGATGCTGCCTGCGGCGAGGTAGATGGTGATCCTCCATGCCGCCGCCTGGCGTTCGCCGTGGCCCCAGATTCCGATCAAGAGGAAGGTCGGTATCAGCGCGAGTTCATGGAACGCGTAGAAAAACACGAGATCCAGCGAGGCGAATGCGCCCGCGGCGCCGGCGTCGATCAAGAGCAGGCACGCAAAGAACAGGCCTTCCCGTTTCTCGATGCGCGGTGAAACCCAGACGGCGGCGAACGTGACGATTGCGGTGAGCAGGAGCATCACGAGACTGAGGCCGTCCGCTCCGAAGCTCAGGCTCAGCCCCCATTCCGATGCGACATCCCAGCGACTCCGATACTGATGACCGCCACCCGCGCGGTCGTAGCCGAGGACGGCGAGCAACGTCAGGACAAGCTGCGCGGAACTCGACACCATGGCGCTCCTTTTCCCCGGCGCGCCCAGCATGATGGCGAGCGCATTGAGAATCGGCAGCAGAACTATCAGGGCAAGAACGGTCATTTAGTCCTTCGAGGTGAAATAAGACACGGCGGCCACTACCGCGAATAATCCGACAACGGCGAAAATCATGATACTCATGTCAGTCCTTCGAGGTGAAATGAACGATGACGCCGACCACGGCGGCGATCACCAGTCCGACAAGCGCGAACATCATCCAGTTGGGCGAAGTGCTCATGTGAAAACGAAAAAGTAAACGAGACCGACGACACCCGCGCCGAAGATGAAGGCGTATCCCTGCACGTTCCCGAACTGCAACAGGCGCAGCACAAATCCCGCGCCCCACGCTGCCATCCCCGCGAGACGGACCAGCCAGAGAACGACCGCATCCACCCCGTTTGCGATGAATGCGATGACGTCCTGCGTCCCCGCCACGATGGCGCCGTAGATTTCATCGAAGTAGAACTTGTGGCGCAGGATCGGGAGGCTGATCGGCTCGCTCGCCGCGCCGGAATAAACGACCCAGCCCGCGATGGTACCCACGAGAAACACCGCGATTGCCATCGCCGGCACCATCGCACCGCCCTCGTGGTGCTCGATGCCGAACCAATGCGGAACCGCTCCGTAGGCGGCGACGATCGAGAGGGCCGCAAGGATGACGAGCGGCCACGTCATGCGCGCGGGGCAGTCGTGGCCGTGGTGCGCGGCTTCGCTGCGCGGCTTGCCGAGGAAGGCGACCACGAAGAGGCGCGTCATGTAGAATGCGGTGAGGAATGCCGTGACGAGCGCGATGCCGAAGAGCGGCTTGTCGTGCTCGAACGCGGCGAGGATGATCGCGTCCTTTGAGAAGAATCCCGCGAGGCCGGGGCAGCCGGTGAGCGCGAGGGTGCCGATGGCGAAGGTCGCCGTGGTGACGCGCATTGATTTCGACAGGCCGCCCATTTTCCAGATGTCCTGCTCGTGATGCAGCGCGTGGATGACCGCACCGGCACCGAGGAAGAGCAGCGCCTTGAAGAATGCGTGCGTGAACAGGTGGAACATCGCCGGGCCGCCGTGCGGATCGGGCGCGAGGCCAGCGGCCATGACCATGTAGCCGAGCTGCGAGAGCGTGCTGTAGGCGAGGATGCGCTTGATGTCATCCTGCTGCGTGGCCATGAGCGCCGCGAGGATGCTCGTGATGCCGCCGACCCAGGCGATCGTATAGCCCGCGAACGGCGAGAGCTCGATGAGGAAGGCGATTCGCACGAGCATGTACACGCCAGCGGCGACCATCGTGGCGGCGTGGATGAGCGCGGAGACCGGCGTCGGGCCTTCCATGGCGTCGGGCAACCACGTGTGCAGCGGGAATTGCGCGCTTTTCCCCACCGCTCCGCAGAAGACCAGCAGGACGGCGCAGGCGAGGAAGTAGGGATTTTGCGCGAGCGCCGCCTTGTTTGCGGCGAGGCCGTCAAAGGTGACGCTGCCCGCGGTCGCCCAGAGCATGAGTATGCCGAGCATGAATCCGAAATCGCCGAGGCGATTCATGATGAATGCCTTGTTCGCCGCCTTGCCCGCGGCGTCGCGCGTGAACCAGTGGCCGATCAGCAGGTAGCTGCTCACGCCGACGAGTTCCCAGAAGATAAACATCATCGCGAAATTGTCCGCGAGCACGATGCCGAGCATCGAGAACATGAACAGCGAGAGATGTCCGAAGAAGCGCGCCTTCGACTCGTCGTGCTCCATGTACACCGTGCTGTAGAGATGCACGAGGAAGCCCACGCCGGTGACCACGAGCAGCATGACCTTCGCGAGTTGGTCGAGCTTCACGCCGAACGGGACCTGCAACGCCTTGCCAAAGTCGAGCCACATCACGGAGCTATGCACCTCGGGCAGCGCCCATGCGCACGCGGCGGCGGCGAGGCCGAGGAAGGCGGAAAGCGTGCTGAGTGCCGCGCTCATCCCGTGGTTGCGCCTCGTCGCCAAGAGGATGAGCACCGCGATGATCAGCGGATTCAGCAGAATGAACCAGGGAAATAGGCGGGCGGTATCCATCTATAGGTTGTCCACGAAATACACGAAAAGGGTCATGCTTGCAAATCGGGCGGATTATTGTCGCTGGGAGAAGGCTCCCAGTTGTCATGGGCGACGATGCGCTCCCATTGGGCTCTAGGATGATGCCCGAAATTCACTAGCAGACCGAGTCGCTT
>JBEBGK010000039.1:0-12080 GCA_040081515.1 Chthoniobacteraceae bacterium | reverse complement strand
TCGGCTGGAGCCGTCCGTCGGAGGGAACGACTTCCACTTCCCTGGCGAATCGTGCGAGCGTGACTCGCGAGTCTGTCGGCAATGCCGAGATCGAGTCTTTTGCGAGTCGCGTCAGATCCGGGGCATCGCGCCGCAATTGACTCCCCGAGACATCCGTCAGCACGAGCGTTTCCAGTCCCGGAGCGCCCGCCGCTTCCGAGCCAGCCTGAAAAGGCCGCGCCAGCAGCGATGCCACCGCGACCAGGGCTGCGGCCCGCACGAGGAGCAGTGGCCAGTTTGCAATCCGCCGGCGACCTCCGCGCGGCTGCGTCAACGCCGCCAGAAACCGCACGGTCGCCAATTCACATCGCTGAAACCGCTCGCTGCGGATCAGGTGGAGAAAGACGGGAATCGCTATCGCTCCGGCCGCAGCGAGCCACTGGGGGGTGACGAAATCCATACCGCACGAATGAAGGGGGTTCCTCGCGATGACACAAGCAGGCACTTTCCGAGGGACACCCATCGATGGGTCGTTGTTTCCAATCCCTGCCTCGACAGCACCCGGTCCGGGCGCCGGCTTGCATTACTCTGAAGTTCGCCGCTTGCGAAGTGGCGGGGTTGTGATTCAGACCAAAGCTTGTGAATCCGCTCGACCGCTCCTTTTTCCAGCGCGACCCGGTGACGTGCGCCCGTGAATTGATCGGGTGTACCCTCATCTGGGGAAAGTGTGCCGGCATCGTCGTGGAGACCGAGGCCTACGCCGCGGTGAATGATGAGGCGTGCCACACGTGGTCGCGTCCCAGTGCGCGCAAGTTCGTCGCGGAGAATCCACCCGGCGCCGCCTACGTGTATTTCAACTACGGCATGTATTGGATGCTGAATGTCCTCATCAAGGGCGGGAGCGAAGACGGCTTCGTCCTCTTCCGCGCGATCGAGCCAACTGCCGGAATCCCCGCGATGACGCGCCGGCGCGCCGCAAATCTGAAATCTGAAATCCGAAATCAGAAATCCCACGTGTGGCTGTGCAGCGGTCCCGGAAAACTCGCGCAGGCCATCGGCGTGCATGGCCGCGACCACGGCCGGGATTTCTGCGCCGACACGCAGATCGGTTTTCTCCCGCCACGGGGTGTCGTGCCCATCGAGGAGGATGTCCGCATCGGGATTTCGAAGGCGCGCCACCTGCCGTGGAGATTTCTCCTCGCCGGGAGCGGGCATGTCAGCGCAAAGCCGCCCTCCGCGCGACGCTCGGATCCGGGGTCAAAAGAAAAGGCCAGGCCGAGATGAATCGGCCTGGCCCAAAAGGGAATGGAACACTCCCGGACGGCTTACTTGCTGTAGCCCTTGGCTGGCGGCATGGTGCCGGTCGAGGCTGGTTCCTTCGACTTGCAGGCGCCGAAACCGAGGGTCACGACCGCGAGGGTGAGAATGGCGAGAATACGCATTTTAGAGTGTCACCCCCTTCTGTGCAGGTTGCATGTGGACGTGATGTAGTCGGGTTCGGCAAATCGTGACAACTGAATTCTTGCCCCTGATCCGTCTCATTGCGGCGGTCCGGGTTCCGGATTATTCGTGGCGCATGGCCGAAACCCCGCCGCCGAATCCGAAGCCCGAACTGGTGATGGCCGCAGTCGCGACCGCGTCGGTCGGCGGATTGGTGGGATTGACGGTCTCGGGCGTCCTGACCCGGCTGCCTCCGTGGCTGTCGGTCGGGATCGTCGTCCTGGAGCTGAGCATGCCCTTCCTCGTTTACTGGCTCATGAAACGCGTCGAGCGGCGGCGGTAGCGCGGGTTCGAACGCGAATCAGACGCCGGAATCAATCCACACCTCGGTTCCCGCGGGCACCAGGTCGAACAGTTCCGTCACATCGAAGTTCGACAGCCGCACACAGCCGTGGCTGGCCGGAGTCCCGATGAGTCCCTCCGCGTTCGTCCCGTGAATGTAGATGTAGCGGTCCTTCGTATTGGCATTCTCCGGTTCGAGGCCTTCGAGCCAGAGGATCCGGGTCTGGACGTGATCGCCGCCGTCGCCGGGGTTTCCGAACTCGCCGGTCGGCTGGCGCGACCGGAAAATCATCCCTGACGGCGCACCGTCGCCGTGTTTCTCGGCGATCCGGAAGCGGCCGGTCGGCGTCCTGTTCGAGCCTGGCTCGAATCCGAGCCCGAACCGCGAAGTCGAGCACGCGTACCGGCGCAGCAACCGGCCCTCATCATCGAGGAGATCGAGCGTCTGGCTGGGAACGTGGACGAGGATGCGCATGAGCAATGGCTGGGTGTGGACGCTAGATGCCCCGGCGGTGCGGCGCAATCGGAGAGGAGGCGTCGCGTAGGGCGATCCCGTCAAAATCGCGTGGTCACCCAGTTTCGAAATGGACTTCTCCATCACCTTCCCGATGTCCATCCCCGGTGCGGCGGGCGCGAAAGCGATTTCTCCGCAGTCAGCCCCTCCATTTCGCAAACTCGGCGAAGATTTCAGCGCGTGAACATCTCGGGCGCAATGCGGTGCGCACTTTGAAGCCGTAGTCTTTCATCAGTTCCGGTTTCTGAATGAGGAACTGGAAATCCCACGCGGGATTGGTGGACTTCAGCGCTGCGTTCGCTCCGCCGCCGCTCGGGGAATGCGTGAGGCGGATGCCTTCGGTCCGGTCGAACATGACGATCCAGGTGAGGTCGTCGTAGTGGCCGTAGAAGAAGGGTTGATCGAAGCGGAAGCGCGAGAGGCTCTTGAAAAGCGTGTCGCGGCCACCGTCGGGGAAGGTCATCTCGAAGTTGTCGTCGCGATGGCGCACGGTGCTCTGGTCGTTGTGCCACTGCGTGCAGAACTGCGTCCACATGTCCTTCTGCCCATCGAGTCCGCCGAGGAAATACATGCTCTTGTCGGCGGGTGCGTTCATGTAGCTGGCCCAGAAAAGCGAGAGGTAGCCGCGCGGGAACACGTCGCGATGCGCGCGGCAGCGGAAGTCCAGGTCGAGATAATGTGGCGCGCCGAGGCGGAATCGCGTCCAGCTTTCGACATGGAACGTCGGCGTGGGCGGTTGGTACAGCTCCGCCCCGGTGTCGCCGAGGCGTGTGAGCGTCATCGGCGCGTTGCGCGGCTCGAAGAAGGTCTTCGTATCCTCCAAATGCTCGCCGGTGACGATGTGCTCCAGGTTCAGGCCCGCGACGGCAGGCACAAAGAGGCCCCGCGTGCCCCTCGCGTGCTGGAGGCTCCAGAGGCCGTTGTAGCCCGCGCGATGCTCGCCCTGCGCGGAATTGTCGCCGATGACGGCGGTGAGATCGCCGGCCTGGAGTCTGACGTGGCTGGACGCATCCGCCGCGAGGGCCTTCGTGCCAGACGAGCATGCGATCGCGGCAACGGATGAGACACGGAGGAAATCGCGACGATGCATGCCGTCGCTGAAAACAATGGGCGCGTTGGTTTTCATGGTCGGTTCAGGGTTTGGCACGTGGAATCACAGGCGGCACGATGCGCGATGCCTGCCCGGCATGATGCTGCACCGTTTGCGTGGCGATGACGCTGGTGGTTTCGAGCCCGATGTTGTCCGCGCCGGTGTTGAGGCTGGGCAGGTAGTGGGGGAAGTGGCGGATGGAGATCTCGACGCGGATGCGATGGCCTTTTAGGAGAAATGAGGAAGAGCGGTTTCATCAGTTCATTGGTCGGATTGCATCATCTGCGCCTCGATGTCCAAGCCGACGCGCTGACTCCACGCTTGCTGCATCGCTTTGAACCATGGCCCCGGCCTGCCATCGCCGATGGGGATGTTGTTCATCTTCGTGCAGGGGGCGAGGCAGTAGGGCGTGGTGGTGAGCCAGGCTTCGTCGGCGTTGATCACGTCGTAGGGCTGGAAGTCCTTTTCGATGAACTCCATGCCGATCTGCGGTGCGAGTTCCTTCACGGTTTGCAGGCTGATGCCCCAGAGGATGTTGCGCGTCGTCGGTGAGATGATGGTGTTGCCTTTGATGATGACGAAGTTTGAACCGGCGCACTCGGTGACGTTGCCATCAAGGTCGAGCAGCAGCGTGATCGCGCGCGGGTCCACCGCTTGGGATTGCTTGTCGGCGAGGAACCAGTGCAGGCGGCTGCGGTTCTTCATCTTGGGCTCAATGCATTGCGGCGGGATGTGCCGGATGGACGGCGTGACGACATGAGCGCCATCGACAAACAAGTGCCGCCACATGCCGAAGCGCAGAGGGAACGAGTGGATGCAAATCGTCGGTGTCATCGGTCCTGAAGCTCCTGCGCTGCCTGCGTAGAGCGCATTTTCGCCGGGGGTGACGAAATGAACGATCCCGATGTCTTCCACCGGCCTCAGCAGTTTGCAGTTGGCTTCGGAAAGCTGGTTCGTTCGCGCCAGCATCTCCTCCTGCGACAACGCCACAGTGATGCCGGAATACTTCAGCGAGCGATACAGCCGCGCAACGTGATCCTCAGCACGATACGGCTGATGTCGGAACGTGCGCGTCATCTCGGTGAGCGTCGCACCGAGCACGATCCCGAGGTCGTAGATGTTCAGCTTCGCTTGTGAGGCGGGCAGGAAGCCGGTGTTCAGATAGACGATGGGTTCACTCATGGCGCGTGAGAGCTCTGTTCGAAGCGAGCGGGGATGTAACTGACGTCATATCCGTCTGCCTCGATCCGATAGGCAAATGGAAACTCCTGGCGAAGCCACGAGCCCGGTATGCACTTTCACTTTGCACTTTCGCGCTGCGTCCCTACCTTCCGCGCCCTTTCTTTTTATGAGCAAGAAGCTGCATGTCGCCATCGTCGGAGCCACCGGTGCGGTCGGAATCGAAATGATGAAGACGCTCGAGAAGCGGAAGTTTCCGGTGGGGAAACTGACGTTGCTCGCCTCGGCGCGATCCGCCGGCAAACGCCTGCCATTCCTCGGCGCGGATGTCGCCGTGCACGAACTGACCGAGGATGCATTCAAGGGCGTGGACGTCGCGCTTTTCAGCGCAGGCGGTTCCATTTCCAAGAAGTTCGCGCCTTTCGCGACGCAGGCCGGCGCCGTCGTGGTGGATAATTCGAGCGTATTCCGCATGGAGGCCGGGGTGCCGCTCGTGGTTCCCGAGATCAACGCCGCCGACATCCAGGCGAACCGCGGCATCATCGCGAATCCAAACTGCACGACTGCGATCACGCTCATGGCGCTGTGGCCGCTGCACCGGGAATTCGGGGTGACGCGCGTCTTTGCGAGCAGCTACCAGGCGGTGAGCGGCACCGGGGCGCAGGCGATCGAGGAGCTCGAAAAGCAGACACGCGAGTGGGCGAAGTCCACGCGCAAGTGGGACGACGTCCGCCTGGCGGGCGAACACGTGCAGGTCTATCCGCACCAGATTGCCTTCAACGCGCTGCCGCACGTGGATTCATTCCTCGAGAATGGCTACACGAAGGAGGAGATGAAGATGGAGAACGAGGGCCGGAAGATCATGCATCACCCGGGATTCCGCGCGAGCGTCACCTGCGTGCGTGTCCCGGTTTTCCGCGCGCACAGCGTCGCGGTGAGCGCGGAGTTCGAAAAGCCTGTGAGCGTGGAGGCGGCGCGCAAAGTCCTCGGCAAGTCGCCGGGCCTCGACCTGGTGGATGATCCGACCTTGAAAAAATACCCGCTCGCGCTCGACGTGGCGGGGAAGGACAACTGCGCGGTCGGGCGAATCCGCAAGGACTGCGCGTTCGACAACGGCCTCGCGTTCTGGGTCGCGGGCGATCAGCTCTTGAAAGGCGCCGCGCTCAACGCGGTGCAGATCGCGGAGTTGCTGTGATGCCGAAAGGCGGCGGGCGACGCTACTGCTTCAGCAGTTCGCGCAGCTTCGCCGGCTCGGTCACGGGCGCCTGGCAGGTGAAATTCTCGCAGACATAGGCGGTCGCTTTTCCGTCAGTCGTCTTCACGGTGCGGATGAATTCGAGCTTCTTCCCCAGCCATTCCTGTCCCGCGCCTTCGTCTGCGAGGAGCACGATCTGGCCGGGCGAATAGATCGAGCGGACTTCCCGCAGCAGCGCCCGCGTATCGTCCGCGCCGGGTTTGCCTGCGATGACGATCTGACGCGGCTTCGCGAGCGAGTATTCCACGGCGCAAAGCATCTGCGTCATGGCGCTGGGCAGTTGCGCGAGCTGATTCGCGGCGGCCGCGATGGTCTTGTCCGCGCTCTCGCGGAGTTCCTTCGAATCGATGAGCTGCGCGAGGCGCAGCAGATTCATCGCCGCGATGCTGCCGGGCGCGGGTTCGGCGCCGTCGTAGTCTTCCTTCGATCGGAAGAGGATGTCGCTGGCGCCCGGCGCGGTCTGGAAGTAACCGCCGTGCTCCTTGTCGAGGAAACGCTCGTCCATTCCCGCCTGGAGTTCGACCGCCCACTGGAGCCACTGCACGTCGAAATCGGCCTCATACAAATCGAGCAGCCCCGCGATGAGCGCCGCGTAGTCGTCGGCAAACGCGGCGATGGCGCTCGGTCCCTGGCGGAAACTGCGGATGAGCGCGCCGTCGCGCCAGAGGTGCGCCTTGATGAACTTCGCGCTGCCCTGCGCCGCGGCGAGGTAGCGTGGATCATCGAGCACCTGCGCCGCGCGGGCAAAGGCGGAGATCATCATCCCGTTCCATGCGACGATGATTTTGTCATCGAGATGCGGCTTGGGCCGTTTGGCGCGCACCTCGAAAAGTTTCTTCCGCGAAACGCCGAGCGATTGCTCGATTTCGGCCTCGGTCTTCTTGAAGAGCTTCGCAGCCTCGGGGATCGCGAGGCGCTGGATCAGCGTGTTCTTCCCGGTGAACTCCTTCATCGGGTCGCTGCCGGCGGGCGCATTTCCATCAGGTTCCACGCCGTAGTAGCGGACAAAGAGCGCGGCGTCATCGCCGAGAAGCTTTTCGATCTCCGCCTTGGTCCACACGTAGAATGCGCCTTCGCCGTGCTCGGGTTTGCCGTGTTCGAGTAGCGAGTCGGCATCCTCGGCGGAATAAAAGCCGCCTTCCTTGTCCGTCATGTCGCGCATGACGTAGTCCAGAACATCGCGAGCCACCTTTTCCCATCGCACGTCGCGGCTGAGCTGGAATGCGTCCACGTATGCCCGCGCGAGTTGCGCCTGATCGTAGAGCATTTTCTCGAAGTGCGGGATGTGCCAGAACGTGTCCACGGAGTAGCGATGGAAGCCGCCGCCGACTTGGTCGTGCATTCCGCCCGCGGCCATTTTTTCCAGGGTGAAAAGCGCCATCTTCTTCGCGAGCGCCCGGTCGCGCTCCTCGCTCTCCGGCGTCGCCCCGAGGCTTTTTCGCACGGACATCCGCAGGAGGAAATTGATGATGCTCGGCTGTGGGAATTTCGGCGCACTGCCGAATCCGCCTTCCTTGTCATCGAAGCGTTTTGCGAGCTGGTTGAGTCCGCCGTAGAGGCTGGCGCGGCCGGGTTTGTCGGCGCTCGCGGCTTCGCCAGCCGCCATGGAGTTGAGCTGCCGCGCGACTTCATCGCCGTGCTTCACGATGCCGTCACGATCGTTTTTCCAGCCATCCGCGATCCGCGCGAGGACGTTGCGGAAGCTGGGCCGCCCGCCGCGGTCCTGGGGCGGGAAGTAGGTGCCTCCGAGGAACGGCTTGAGGTCCGGCGTGAGCCACACGCTCATCGGCCAGCCTCCGCCGCCCGTCGTCGCCTGCACGAAGGTCATATACACCTTGTCCACGTCGGGCCGCTCCTCGCGATCCACTTTGATGCAGATGAAATGCTCGTTGAGATATTTTGCCGTCTCCGCGTCCTCGAAGGATTCGTGCGCCATCACATGGCACCAGTGACACGTGGAGTAGCCGACGCTCAGGAAGATCGGCTTGTTCTCCTTCTTCGCCTTCTCGAAGGCTGCGGGTCCCCATGGCAGCCAGTCCACCGGGTTGTGCTGGTGCTGGAGAAGGTAGGGCGATTTTTCCCCGGAGAGGCGATTGGTGAATGGCGCGGGCGTTTTCAAAGTGGCGGGCGTTTCCTTCTTTTCGGCGGCGGCGGCTTGACTCAGAGGCGTAACCGCCACGACAAGTGCGGCTACTTTCCGCCGGGCAATTCTGGAAATGAAGAACATCTCACCGAGCTTCGATGCCTCCGCAACCCGTGGCAAGAGGTCTCGATGCGTCCTGATGGCGGCGGCGATCGTGGTATCGTTCGTCATCACGGGTTGTGCGGGAGGGGTGAAGGACACGAGTCGGACGTTCACGAAGGTGGTGATCGATGCCGGCCACGGTGGGCACGACAGCGGCGCGACCAGCCGGTATTCCGGCAGGGAGAAGGACGGGACGCTGGAGGTGGCGATGCGCCTCCGGCCGAAGGTCGAAGCCGCAGGATTCCAGACCGTGATGACGCGGGACGATGACACATTCATCCCGCTCGATACACGCGCGAGGATCTCGAACCGTCAGGACAACGTGGTCTTCGTGAGCATCCACTTCAATTATTCGCCCCGGTCGCACATCCGCGGGGCGGAGGTGTATTACAACTCGCGCTGCTCGGCGCCCATCGCGCGGAACATTCTCAGCCAAGTGTGCGCAATTGCGGGCACTTCCTCGCGCGGAATCCGTAAGGCGAACTTCCGCGTGCTGAGGAAAAATGAGTACCCCGCCGTGCTCGTGGAATGCGGCTACCTCACGAACCCGTACGAGGGCCGGCGATGCGCGACGGGAGCGTTTCGGGAACGGGTCGCCCAAGCCATCGTGCGCGGTCTGGTGATCCAGCGCTACGGGGGGGACGGAATGATCGCCGCTCAGTGAGCCTGCGGGCTTGCCGCTACTTTTTCCTCTTCGGCGCGGCAGCGGGCGTTGCAGCGGGTGCCGGCGCCTCGGCCAGTCTTTGTTTGTACGACGGCTCGCTGTAAGTTTCCGCAAGCACCTTCCCGCCCTGCAGGACCTGCACGGCGTAGCCCATGATCTTCTTCCCGGAGGCGGGCACCCGCTTGGCCGCGCCGCCGCCCTTTCCCTTCGACTTTCCGCCGGAGATCTCCGAATGCGCCTCGACGTAGCTGCTCGAGACCGTCTCGCTTTCGACGAAATCCTTTCCCCGCGGCGTGAGCGACGACTTGCGCTCGCCATGGTTGAGCACCTTCACATCCTGATCTGTGACGTCCCTTCCGAAAAACCAGTATTTCACGACGAGGCCGTCGAAGGACTCGGCGGAGTTGTTGGTGAGCCGGATCATGAGCGAGCGCACCTGCGTCTTGTCCCACAGGGCCTTGGGTTTCATCTCGGTCTTGCTGGTCTGCTCGACGGCCATGTGAATCGGGCTCACCTCGGAGCGGAGCGGGGGTGCGATGGCGAGCACCGTGAACAAAAGGAAGAATAACTGCTTCATGCCCGCTTGTTTCACGGTCTGGCGGGGTTTGGCAAGCGCGCCATCGTGGCGGCCTTGTCTCAGCGCCAAAAAATCTTTTCGCGCCGCGATGTCCCACCTTGCGCAACGCTCATGTCCGTTCCAATGTGCATCGCATCACTGGGACGGCGCTGCGGCCATCGCAAAACGCGGGGCAAAGCTGGCGACGGCACGGCGATAGCTTCTCCAAATCATGATGAACAACTTCACACCCCGCGCGCAGCAGGTTCTGGCCCTCGCCCGGAAGGAGGCCGATCGGTTCAACCACAACTACGTGGGCACCGAGCATCTCCTTCTTGGCCTCATCAAACTCGGCCAGGGTGTTGCGGTGAACGTCCTCCAGAAGATGGGTCTCGATCTCGAGACCGTCCGCATGGAGGTCGAGAAACAGGTCGGCAGTGGCCCCGACCAGAAGATGGTGGGGAACATCCCCTACACCCCCAGGGTGAAAAAAGTCCTCGCGCTCGCCGGCAAGGAGGCGAAGGCGCTCAATCACAGCTACGTCGGCACCGAGCACATCCTGCTCGGCCTGCTCCGCGAGGGTGAGGGTGTCGCCGCCCGTGTGCTGAAGAATCTCGAGGTCGATATCGAGCGCACGCGCAACGAGATTTTGAAGGAACTCGATCCGAATTTCACGCCGCCGGAAGGCGAGCAGGATTCGCCGCAGGAGGCGCCGCAGTCCGGAAGCGGCAAGAAGGACGGCAAGACCCCGGCGCTCCGCGCCTTTGGCCGCGACCTCACGGAACTCGCCCGGAAAGGCGACATGGATCCGGTGATCGGGCGCAGTAATGAAATCGAGCGCGTGATCCAGATCCTCTGCCGCCGCACGAAAAACAACCCCGTGCTCATCGGCGAAGCCGGTGTCGGCAAGACTGCCATTGTCGAGGGTCTCGCGCAGGAAATCGCTTCGGGCAGTGTGCCGGAGCTGCTTCGCGACAAGCGGGTCATCACGCTCGACCTCGCGCTCATGGTTGCCGGGACGAAATACCGCGGCCAGTTCGAGGAGCGTATCAAGGCGGTGATGGACGAGATCCGCCGCACGAAGAACGTGATCCTTTTCATCGACGAACTGCACACCATCGTCGGCGCCGGCTCGGCGGAAGGCGCGATGGACGCGAGCAACATCATCAAGCCCGCGCTCAGCCGCGGCGAACTCCAGTGCGTCGGCGCGACCACGCTCAACGAGTACCGCAAGTACATCGAGAAAGACGCCGCGCTCGAGCGCCGCTTCCAGCAGGTGAAGGTCGAGGCTCCCAGCGTGGAGGACACGATCAAGATTCTCGCCGGCATCCGCCACAAGTACGAGGCGCATCACAAGGCGCGGATCACCGACGAGGCCATCAAGGCGGCTGCGGAACTCAGCGACCGTTACATCACCGGGCGTTTCCTGCCGGACAAGGCGATCGACATCATGGACGAGGCCGGCTCGCGGGCCCGCATCTCCTCGATGACACGTCCGCCGGACATCAAGGACATCGACAAGGAAATCGAGAACATCAAGGCGCAGAAGGAAGCCGCAATCAAAGCGCAGGACTTCGAGAAGGCGGCCGCGCTTCGCGACACCGAGAAGCAGGCCAAGGAGCGCAAGGATGCCGTCCTCAAGGATTGGGAGAAGAAGCGCGAGGAGAAGGAAGTCGTCGTGACCGACGAGGACATGCGCGTCGTCGTCGCCAAGTGGACCGGCGTGCCGCTGCACCGGATGGAGGAGGCGGACACCGAGAAGCTGCTGAAGATGGAGGTGGAGCTGCGGGGCAAAGTCATCGGGCAGGAGGAGGCCGTCGTCGCCGTGGCGAAGGCGCTCCGTCGCAGCCGTGCGGATCTGAAGGATCCGCGGCGTCCGATCGGCTCGTTCATTTTCCTGGGCCCGACCGGCGTGGGAAAAACCTACCTCGCGCAGACGCTCGCCGAGTACATGTTTGGAGATCGCGAAGCCCTCATCCAGTTCGACATGTCGGAGTATCGCGAGGAGCACACGATCTCGCGCCTCGTCGGTTCGCCTCCCGGCTACGTCGGCCACGAGGAAGGCGGCCAGCTTTCCGAGCAGGTCCGGCGCCGTCCGTACTCGGTCGTGCTGTTCGACGAGATCGAGAAGGCGCACCCGAACGTCCTTCACCTCCTCCTGCAAGTGCTCGAGGAAGGCAAGCTCACCGACTCGCTCGGCCGGAAGATCGATTTCCGGAACACCATCATCATCCTCACGACCAACATCGGCGCCGAGCAGATGAAGAAGTCCGCCCTCGGCTTCGGGGCGGAGAAGGAGGACGCCAGCTACGACTCGATGAAGGGCAAGGTGCTCACCGAGGCGAAGCGCGTGCTCAAGCCGGAGTTCATCAACCGCTTCGACGACCTCATCGTCTTCCACCAGCTCACGAAGCCGGACCTCAAGCAGATCGTGGATCTGGAAGTCGCGAAGCTCGTCGAGCGCCTGAGGACCAAGGAAATCAAGGTCGTCCTCGACGAATCCGCGCGCGAATTCCTGATCGAGAAGGGCTTTGACCCCGCCTACGGTGCCCGACCGATGCGCCGTGCCGTGGAGCGCTACCTCGAAGATCCGATGGCCGAGGAGATGCTCAAGGGAACCGTCAAGCCAGGCGACACCGCCGAGGTGACTGCCAAGGATCAGGCGCTGACCTTCAAGGCGTCGAAGACGGTCAAGGAAACCGAGCCGGCCGCCGCGAGCTAGGGAAGCGCTGAACAATTGACCGGATTGAGTGGGAGAGTTTTGAACTTCCCTGAGCAGCGATTTTTTCCCCGCTGGCACCACGGCACGCGACGGA
>JBEBGK010000589.1:0-3219 GCA_040081515.1 Chthoniobacteraceae bacterium | reverse complement strand
ACCTGTCCCGGTCGCTGCTACTGCGTCGGGTGCGGCTTGATGGCGAGGAGTTCCTTCGCCTGCGCCGCCACACCGGCGAGACCTGCGCGAATGAGTGATTCACCGACGAGGATCGCGTTGCATCCGGCATCGAACACACGCTGCGTGTCGGCGCGGGTCTTCAGGCCGCTCTCGCTCACGAGCAGGACGTCATCGGGGACCTCCTCGCTGAGCCTCTCGGTCGTCGCGAGATCGACCTCGAAGGTGTGCAGGTTGCGGTTGTTGATTCCGATGAGCCGTGCGCCGAGGTCGAGCGCGCGTTCGAGTTCCTCGGCGGTGTGGACCTCGACGAGGACGTCCATCTGCAGCGTCTCCGCCGTCTGGGAGAGTTGCTCGAGCGCCGGCTGGTCGAGCGCGGCGACGATGAGGAGGATGCAGTCCGCACCCGCCACGCTGGCCTCGAAAATCTGCGCCTCGTGGATGATGAAATCCTTGCGCAGGCACGGCAGCCTCGTGGCCTCGCGGATCTGCTTCAGATACGAAAGCCGGCCCTGGAAAAACTGCTCGTCGGTCAACACGCTTACGCAATGGGCGCCCGCGGCCTCGTAGGCGCGCGCAATCGCGACGGGGTCGAAGTCCTCCGCAATCACGCCGACGCTGGGGCTCGCCTTTTTCACCTCCGCGATGAGGCCGAGTGCGGCCGGCCCGAGATCCAGCGCAGCCGCGAATCCCCGGAAATCATTCCGCTGGAGTGCCGCCGCGCGCAGGTGCTCCGCGCGCGGGAGCAGGCGCGCGACTTCCTTTTCTTTCAGATCCAGGATTTGCTTCAGGCGCGTGGGCGTCATCGCAGGGAATCATTCGCAGCCGGGCGGGTGTGACGAGAGGAAAGTTGCACCGCTCCCCGGAAAGAATCATTGCCGCGGGATTGCCTGCCGCGCCAACCCCGATGAAATTGCACCCATCCGCAATCCGTCCTCGACGCGACGATCGAGTCCTTCGGGTGCCAGGCGGGAACCGTGCACTGGCTCGACCCTCAGAGCGGGCTGCTGAAGCTCTCGGCGCATCGCAACATCCCGCCGCCCATCGTGGAGATCGTCGCGACCGTGCCGATCGGAAAAGGCATCGCGGGACTCGCCGCGCAGCGACGCGAGCCGGTGTCGCTTTGCAATCTACAGACGGACACCTCCGGCCAGGCGCGGCCCGCGGCGAAGACGACGGGGATGGAGGGTTCGCTGGCGGTCCCGATGCTCACCGGCGGCGAATTGCGCGGCGTGCTCGGCATCGCGAAGGCGGCGGCGCACGAGTGGACCGATGCGGAGAAGGCCGTGGTGCTGGCCATCGCGGCAAAGCTGGGTGAGGCGGGGCGAGGCGGCGACAAAATGTAGAACCGCATCGCGTCACCGCCCGGGAAAAGCCGGCACGGAAGCTTTCCATCTCGACGGACAGTCGCGCGATCTGTCATTCGCAGCGGGCCATGCCCCCAGAACCGCAGAGCCTTCGCGACCTCACGCCCGAACAACGGAAAAGCGGCCTCGCCGCGTGGCTCGGCTGGCTTTTCGACGGGCTCGACATGCACATCTACACGCTCGTCGCCGTGTCCTTCGTGGCGATCCTGGTGAATGCCGACACGCTGCGGACCGACTTTGCCGCCCTCGACGCAAACCGCGACGGCTCGCTCACTGCGGCCGAATGGACCGCCGGCCCGGCATTCGCGGACACCGATACGAACCGCGACGGTCGCGCGACCCGCGACGAATACGAGGTGTACGCCGCGCGGGTCCACACCGGCGACGCGGACGTCAAGCAGAAGGCTTCGTGGATCCAGGCCGCGTTCCTGATCGGCTGGGCACTCGGCGGCGCATTTTTCGGGCGGCTCGGCGATCTGCTCGGGCGCAGCCGTTCACTTTCGCTCACGGTGCTCACCTACGCGGCATTCACGGGCCTGTCCTTCTTCGCGCAGACCTGGTGGCAGCTCATGATTTTCCGCTTCCTCGCGGCCCTCGGCATCGGCGGCGAATGGGCGGTCGGCTCCACGCTGCTCGCCGAGACGTGGCCGAAAAAGTGGCGTCCATGGACCGCGGCGGTCCTCCAGACGGGGGTAAACCTCGGCGTGCTGATGGCCGTCGTCGCGGGCAATCTTCTCGCCGGATCGCACCCGCGCTGGATCTTCCTCATCGGCGTCGCGCCAGCGCTGCTCGTCTTCTACATCCGCCGTCACGTGCCGGAGCCGGAGACATGGGCCGCCGAACGCTCCACGACCCCCGGGCTGAGCGTGATGGATCTTTTCCGCGGTCCGACACTCCGCATCACCGTCGTCAGCATCGGCATTTGCGCCTTCTCGCTCACCGCGTGGTGGGCGTTCATGTTCTGGCAGACGCAGCATGTGCGCTCGCTGCCGGAGGTCGTCGCGATGTCCGCCGTGGACCGCGACAACCTCGTGAACACGACCTTTGGCTGGGTCATCGGCATCAGCATCGCCGGTAATTTCTTCGCCGGCTGGCTTGCCCGTTTCACCGGCTACAAGAGCGCACTGCTGATCATGTTCGGCGGATTCGTCGTGACGATGTCCGCCGCCTTCGGGCCGGTGCATCCGGTCCACGCGATGACCGGATTCTGGCTGCCCGCCGTCGGCTTCTGGAGCGGCGTCTTCGGGCTTTTTACGATGCTGCTGCCGCCGCTTTTCCCCACGCTCCTGCGGACGACCGGCGCGGGATTTTGCTACAACATCGGACGCATCGCCGCGGCCGTCGGCACGATCTTCGCCGCGCAGATCACGCAGGGTGGAAATTACCGGCAGACGCTGCTCTACGACGGCTTCCTGTTCATCCCGGCAATGCTGTTCACGCTCCTGCTGCCGACGCCGGACAAAGAGCGCTGAGCGATGCGCCTGGTCTTCATTTCCAATTCCTTCCCGGACGGGCAGCAGCCGGACCACGGCCTCGACAGCGTGAGCATGCTGCACGCGCTCGCGGATCGCTGGGAGATCCGCGCGGTGGTCCCCCGACCGGTGCCGCCCGGAACCCGCGGCGGCTGGCACCCGCGCGCGGCGGATGTGGCGGTTCTTCCCGCGTTCGTCGCTGCGCCGCGCATCCCGCTCCTCGGCCGGTTCTGCGATCACCGGCTCTGCGCACGCGCGCTCCGCAAGCCGCTCGCCAACAGGCGGGCGGCTTGTTTTTTGCCTGGGCTGCCTGAGATCAGTAGCCGCCGATGCGGGCGTAGCGGTCGCGGTGGAAGCTCTCG
>JBEBGK010000588.1:0-3219 GCA_040081515.1 Chthoniobacteraceae bacterium | reverse complement strand
GTAAAAGCGCGGGCACTTTCTCCGGGCGATCGATCAGCCCGCGCTTTTACAAGCGCGGCTACGAGGTCGCCGAGCGGCATCAATTGCAATTCCGGCAGCGTTTTTCCGGCGAAGCGGTAGTTGAGCGTCGCGGGCTGGTAGCGGCCGCCGCGGCAGTCGGGGCAGATGGCGTAATTGCGGTAGCGGCTCAGCAGCACGCGGACGTGCATTTTGTACGCCTTCGTCTCCAGCCAGCGGAAGAAGCCTCGCACGCCGTACCACAGGCCTTCCTTCCACAATTCCTCGCCGCTGCGCTTTGGATCTTCGCCTTCGAGCACCCATTCCTGATCACACTCGGGCAGATCGGAAAATGGCACGCGCACGTCCACATCCTTCGCCTTTGCGCAGCGCAGGATGTCGCGCTGGCAGTCGGCTCCACTTTCGGTCTGGAACGGCTTCACACAGCCGTCGGCGATGCTCAGCGAGCGATCCGGGATCGCGCGCAAGAGGTCGATCGCGATGGTGCGTCCGAAGCCGCGGCACGTCGGGCACGCGCCGAGCGGGTGATTGAAGCTGAACAGTCCCGGTGTCGGCGGCACGATGTCCACATCGCAATGCGCGCAGTGCCAGCCGGTGCTGTACGGATGCCGGAAACCGGTATCCGGATGCCGGATCGCGAGCTTCCCGCTGCCGAGCCGGAGCGCGTGCTCGGCCGCCTCGAGGAGACGCGCGCGGCCTTCCTCGGAAACGGTCACGCGATCCTGAATCACCTCGACTACCGCCGGGAGGCGCTTCGCCCGCGGCGCCTCGTCGGTGCGCAGGATTTCCCCATCGAGCCAAACGCGCAGATAGCCCTGCTGCTGGAGGAAGGAGAAAAAATCCGCGGGCTTCGTCCCCGCCGGCGCAGGCACGCCGAAAGTCACCAGCACCGTCTCGCCCCCGTGCTGCTCGAACACATGCCCGACGATGCTACTCGCCGACTCGGGCCGGATTTCCTGCGAGCACTCCGGACACAACGCCGCCGCGATGCGCGGGAAGAGCAGCTTCAGGTAATCATTGATCTCCGTCATCGTGCCGACGGTCGAGCGCGTGCTCTTCACGTTGTTCGTCTGCTCAATGGCGATGGCCGGCGGGATGCCGCGGATTTCATCCACGCGCGGCTTGTCCATGCGGTCGAGAAATTGCCGCGTGTACGGCGAGAAAGTCTCCACATACCGCCGCTGCCCCTCCGCGTAGATCGTGTCGAATGCGAGCGACGATTTCCCGCTCCCGCTCGGCCCCGTGACAACGATCAACTTGCCCAGCGGCAGATCGAGATCGAACCCCTTCAGGTTGTTCTGCCGCGCCCCGCGCACCTCGATGCAGGCGTGACTGTGAACCACGGTGAGAGCTGGGCGTTTGGTCGGCATCGGAGAAAAAGGGCGCGCAATGTGCCGATACGCACCCCGCTTGGCAACCGGCGCGAAAGAATACTCGCAATCAATCTGCGACCACCACGCGTGCATTCATGCCCGCAGACTCACCGCGCGGACAGGATTGTCCGCGTCACTTTTCTACGCACCAGCCTGCCCGTCCGCGTCCGCCTTGAGCTTCGCAGTGAGCTGGCTCACGCGCTGCTTCATGATCTTCCCCGACTTGAACTTCACGGTCGCCCGCGCGGGAATGACGAAACTGCTCCCCGGCTGGTTCGGATTCCGCCCTACGCGCGGCTTCGTGAGTTTCACCTCGAAAACCCCGAAGTTGCGCAACTCAATATTATCTCCCCGCGACAGAGCCTCCACGATTTGATCGAGCGTCTTCTGCACAACATCGAATACCTCGTGCTGCACCATTCCAGTCTCGTTGCTGATGTTCAGAACGATCTCCCGTTTGGTTAATGTACCCATAAGTGGCTTTGGATAAGCCTCTTCGCGTCGAAAGGCAAGCGCCGAAATACCGCTTCCCAGCCAGGGCGGAGCGCTATCCGCCTTCCGATGTCTTCTTCGCGCGCCGGAAAAATGGCTTCGCAACGTGCTCGTAGTGCTCGGGGGCGATCTCGTGTGCGGTTTTGAAATGCACTTTCGCCACGCTCCGGAGCGCTTCGGGACCAAGGCGCGCGGCAATTTCACGACCGATGATCTTCACCTTCGGGTCCGAGGATCCCCTGGGCAGTTCCACCCCCATGTCCCGGCTCGTGTCGCGCAGCCAGTTGATGAACCGCTCGCGCGCAATGATGGAGGCCGCAGCCACGGCCACGTCGCTCTCGGCCTTCGTCCGCGCATCGAGCTGGATGTGCTTCCCCTTCTCGGAAAAGGCCCGCTTGATCAGCGATGCGTCGGCGAACTTGTCGCTCAGCGCACGCGGGCAGTCGGGACGCTGGTCAAGCAGGTTCTCGATCACCTTGGCATGCCCCCATCCGAGCATGCGGTTCAGGTTGCCGAATTTCTTGTAAAGCTCGTTGTACTTCTCCGGCGCGAGCGTGATGCTTGAAACCGCGACGCCTTCGGTCTCGCGGATCTTTTTGGACAGCTCCCGGATGCGCGCGTCGCTCGTGATGCGTTTGCTGTCGGTGATGCCCGCCTCCATCAGCGCGCGGGTATTCGTCTCATCCGTGTATGCGCCGGCGATGACGAGCGGGCCGAAAAAATCACCCTTCCCGCTCTCATCCACGCCGAAGTGCGGCTGGAACATCTCCGGATTGTGCACCTCCTCGTAGCCGAGCTTCGCCTCCCCGAGCACCTCGGGCTCCAGCGTGAACTGCACAAATTCCTGCGTCCCCCGCCCCTGCACCACGCACTTCGGCCCCTTCTCATACACGGCGACCGTCAGGCGATCCTTCTGCGCGAAATAGAGCGTGTACGGGCGCTCCTCGAACTTCCAGCCGCGCTCGACGAGCACCGCGCGCAGCTTCACCGCCTGCTCGGATGTGAGCGCGCACGTGTGCAGCGTGATCGGCTTTGGTCCCTCGGGCTCGTCGGTCTTTTTCTTCGGCATGAAATGCAGGCGCACTCTGCGCGAGCCTCCGCCCTCGTGGGAATCGAAAACCGCCTACTCGCCCCAACTGAGCCCGCCGCCCCCTTGGTCCTCCTTGTAAACCGTGTCGATCGCAAGCCCCGCCGCCAGCAGCAGCATCGCAGCCGCGGGATCAGGCTGATGCACCGCCACGACGTAGTTATCCGCCGAGGTCAAAAGCTCCTTCGCGACACCGCCCCACTTGCGCGAGACAACGCCCAACTCCGTCCCATTCGACGCCGAGAAGCG
>JBEBGK010000587.1:0-3223 GCA_040081515.1 Chthoniobacteraceae bacterium | reverse complement strand
CGTCCAGGCCGTTCGAGTCGGCGTAGCGCGCGAGGTCGAGCCAGCTCACCGCCACGGGCTTCCTGGTCCTGGGTCCGAAGATGCTGGCCGAGCAGGACAAGGTGAAGCTCGTCATGGATGTCGTCGACGAGCAGCTCGATGTCGCCTCGCAAGCCTTCCTGGGCCTGACGATGGGCTGCGCGCGCTGCCACAATCACAAGTTCGATCCGATTTTGCAGAAGGACTACTACGCGATGCAGGCGGTGTTCGCTGGGGTGAATCACGGTGAACGCGCGTTGCGCGAGAAGACGAATGCGGCAGCGGACAAAGAACTCGCGGCGCTGAAGTCGGACGAGGCGGCGAAGAATGCGCAACTGGACGCCCTTCGCAAGAAGGCGGCAGCAGCGGGAAAAACGCAGGCGCCGTCGGTGACCGCTCCCGGGAAGTTGCGTCCGCCGGTGAATGCGCGGCAGAACGAAGAGACCTTCCCGCCGACCGAGGCGGTGGCTGTGAAATTCACGATCCTCGCGACGAACAGCGCGGAGCCGTGCATTGACGAACTGGAAATCTACGACACCGACGGACAGAACGTCGCGCTCGCTGCGAAAGGCTCGATCGCGAGCGCCTCGGGCACGCTGCCGGGACACGCGATTCACAAGCTGGAGCACGTCAACGACGGCAAGACCGGAAACAGCCAGAGCTGGATTTCCAACGCGAAGGGCCAGGGCTGGGTGCAGATTGGTTTCCCCGCAAAGGCGCGCATCCAGCGCATCGTGTGGAGCCGCGACCGAGACTCGCGCTTCGCCGACCGGGTTGCCACGCAGTATCGGATCGAGGTCGCTGCGGAGTCGGGAAAATGGACGACGGTCGCCAGTTCGGAGGACCGCAAGCCGTTTAACTCGAAGGGTGATCCGGGCGACCTCTTCGCAAAGCTCCCGGCGTCCGATGCCGCCGCCGCGCGGAAACTGCAATCGGATCTCGCCGAGCTGAAAACGCGCATCGACAAGGTTTCCGAGAACGCGTGGGTGGGGAAATTTTCCGCCAAGCCGGAACGAACGCATCGCCTGTATCGCGGTGAACCCATGCAGAAACGCGAGGTCGTCGCGCCCGATGCGCTCACGGTCATGGGCACGCTCGGTCTCGCCGTGGACGAACCCGAGCAGCAGCGTCGCGTGCGGCTCGCGGACTGGATCGCCAGCCCGCAGAATCCGCTGACCGCACGCGTGCTCGTGAACCGGCTCTGGCACTACACATTCGGCAACGGCATCGTGGATACTCCCAGCGACTTCGGCGCGAATGGCAGCCGCCCGACACATCCCGAATTGCTCGACTGGCTCGCGGATGAATTCGTGAAGGGCGGCTGGTCCATCAAGCACATCCAGCGGCTCATCCTGATGTCCGCGACACTCCGGCAATCCTCCGCCCCGCGCGCCGACGCCGCAGCCGTGGATGCCGATGGGCGCTACCTGTGGCGCTACACGCCGCGCCGGCTGGAGGCGGAGGCCATTCGCGACAGCATGCTCGCCGTGTCGGGCGCGCTCGATTTGAAAATGGGCGGCCCGGGTTTCTACCTCATGGATGTCGTGACGGAGAACGTGATGCATTACTTCCCGAAGGAAAAATACACGCCCGCGGAGTACCGCCGCATGGTGTATCTCTTCCGCATCCGCGCCGCGCAGGACGGTGTGTTCGGATCGTTCGACTGCCCGGACGGCGGCTCAGTAATGGCGAAGCGCAGCCGCTCAAACACGCCGCTCCAGGCGCTCAATCTTTTCAACAGCAGCTTCATCACGCAGCAGTCCGACCTCCTCGCAAAGCGTCTGCGCGCCCAGGCCGGCGAAACGCCCGATGCGCAGGCGGCGCTAGCTTTCCGCCTCTTCTATGCGCGCCCGCCCGATGACTACGAGCAGCGCAACTCTGCTACGATGATCCGCGCCCACGGCCTCCAGTCCTTCGCCCGCGCGCTCTACAATACGAGCGAGTTTCTTTTCGTGTTCTAATCGCACCGTCCGACTCACATGTCACTCACACTGCCAGATTGCAGGAGACCGGCACGCAGCTAGGTTCGCCTCATGCAAATCACACTGCCTGCTCCACTGGAGGCCACGCTCACCGAGAGTCGCGCTGCACTGCATCTCGCAATCGGGCTTTTCTCCGCCGGCGAGGTCACCCTTGGCCAGGCAGCGGAAGTGGCCGGTGTTACCCAGGCGGATTTCATGCGTGAACTCGGCAGTCGGCGCATCCCAATGCATTACGGAATCGAAGAGTTCGCGGAGGATCTCGTCACGATCCGCGCACTTCGAAGCTCACCTTCAAGCTGATTCATGCTCGTCGTCAGCGATACCTCGCCGCTCACGGCGCTCTTGCAGATCGGGCAAGCGGAACTTCTTCAGCGGCTTTTCGACGAGGTCTTCATTCCTCCTGCTGTCGGGACCGAACTTCTGAGGAGCCACACGAAATTGCCCGACTGGCTCCGGGTTCGCGCGCCACGTGAGATTCCGGAGTTCATCACGTCCGCACGCCTCGACCGCGGCGAGACGGCGGCTCTCGCGCTGCCGCTCGATCTTCATGCCGATGCCATCCTGATCGACGAGCGCCTCGGACGCCGGGTCGCTCGCGAACTCGGGTTGAAGGCGACCGGGCTGCTGGGTTGCCTCGTTCTTGCAAAGGAGGCTCGGATTATCGAAGCCGTCGCGCCTGTCGTTTCAGACCTGCAGAACATCGCGGGCTGCTGGTTCGACGAGGAACTCATAGCCAGCAGCTACCGCGCTGCGGGCGAGAGCAGAAATTAAAGCCATCAAGCCATGCATCCCTTCCTCAATCGCCGCAATTTTCTCGCCCACACCGCCACCGGACTCGGCGGCATCGCGCTCGCGCATCTGCTCGACCAGGACCAGGCGTTCGGTGCAGCGGGACCGATTCGCCCGCAGATCAATCCTGCAAACCCGAACGCGCCGCGACCCACGCACTTCCCCGCGCGGGCCAAGCGCGTGCTCATGATTTTCTGCTCGGGCGCGGTGAGCCAGGTGGACACGTTTGATTTCAAACCCGAACTCATCAAACGTCACGGCCAGCCGATGCCGGGCGCCGAGGGACTGGTCACATTCCAGGGCGCGCAGGGAAATCTGAACAGGAGCCCGTGGGAATTCCGTCCGCGCGGCCAGAGCGGCAAGATGGTCTCCGATCTCGTCCCGCATCTCGGCGCGCTCGCCGACGAAATGTGCTTCATCCATTCGCTCACGGG
>JBEBGK010000586.1:0-3238 GCA_040081515.1 Chthoniobacteraceae bacterium | reverse complement strand
TGAAATACTCGCTCGTCTCGCGCGAGGTCATCGCGGACAGCATCGAGACGGTGATGGGCTGCGAGCAGTTCGACGGCCTCGTCGCCATCGGCGGCTGCGACAAGAACATGCCGGGCTGTCTCATCGCCATGGCGCGGCTCGATCGGCCGGCGGCGTTTGTGTATGGCGGCACGATTCTGCCGGGTTGCATCACGGGCATCCTCGCGGAGAAGCGGCTGAACCGCGAACGCGCCGCGCTGCTCGCCGACAAGCCGCTCGACATCGTGTCGTGCTTCGAGGCCGTGGGCAAACACGCGGCGGGTGCGCTGGATGAGCGCGAACTCGCGCTCATCGAGGAGCACGCGATTCCCGGGGCCGGCTCGTGCGGTGGGATGTACACGGCGAACACCATGGCGAGCGCGATCGAGGCCCTGGGCATGTCGCTGCCGAACAGTTCCGCGCAGAACGCTGTCTCGAAGGAAAAGGCCATCGATGCGCGCGCCGCGGGCGTCGCCGTCGTGGAGATGATCAAACGCGGCATCCGCCCGAGCGACATCCTTTCCCGCGAGTCGTTCGAGAACGCCATCGCGGTCGTCATCGCGCTCGGCGGCTCGACGAATGCGGTGCTGCATCTGCTCGCGATGGCGCACGCGGCGAACGTGAAGCTGGAACTCGATGACTTCACCAAGATCGGCAAAAAAATCCCGGTGCTTGCCGACCTCAAGCCGAGCGGCCGCTTCCTGATGAGCGAGCTCGTGGCCATCGGCGGCCAGACGCCGCTGATGAAGATGATGCTCGACGAGGGCCTGCTGCACGGCGGCTGCATGACCGTCACCGGCAAGACGCTGAAGGAAAACCTCAAGCGCGTGAAAGCCTACCCGAAGGGCCAGGAGATCATCCGCCCGATCAACAACCCGATCAAGAAGGACAGCCACCTCGTCGTGCTCTACGGCAACCTCGCGCCCACCGGCGCCGTGGCGAAGATTTCCGGCAAGGAAGGCACGCACTTCCGCGGGACGGCGATCGTTTTTGAGAATGAAGCCGATGCGCTGAAGGCGGTCCTCGACGGGCATGTGAAGAAGGGCCACGTCATTGTAATCCGCCACGAAGGTCCGGTGGGCGGCCCTGGGATGCGCGAGATGCTTTCGCCGACCAGCGCCGTGATGGGCCGTGGACTCGGGCAGGATGTCGCGTTGATCACGGACGGACGTTTCAGCGGTGGCTCGCACGGATTCGTCGTCGGCCACATCACGCCGGAGGCTGCGCTCGGTGGCCCGCTCGCGATCGTGAAGAATGGCGACCCGATAAAGATCGACGCCGAGAAGCGCACCTTGGATCTCGATGTCCCCAAGGCCGAGATCGCCAAGCGCCTCGCCAAGTGGAAAGCCCCGGTCTCCCGCTACACGCGCGGCGTCCTCGCGAAATACGCAAAGACCGTTGCCTGCGCGAGCAAGGGTGCGGTGACGGACTGACGGACCAGGAGTCGGAGCGTCCCGCTCCCCGGATCCTTGTCTGGCAGCCGGGGTGACCAGTAATCACTCTGCGAGTTTCTTGATGGCCTCTGCCAGGATGGGATCCTGTTGTTCAAAGTCCTTGGGGCCGACCTTGAGTTCAACGTCCGGGGCGATGCCCTCGCCTTCGAAGCAAGTGCCATCCAGGCGGAGCGCCTTCCACCGCGGGACGGCGACGGCCGTGCCGTTGCCGAGATCGACGGAGCGTGGATTGCCGGAACTGCCGGCTGTCCTCGCGCCGACGGTGATGCAACCGGGTGCCTGCTTCATCATGAGCACGAAGGATTCGCAACTGCTGCACGTGCCCGGGCCGGTGAGGACGGCCACCTTGCCCCGGAATTTCGGACCGGCGGGATTTGGCGCAAGCACGCGGTCGTTCGGCGCGGAGAACTGGCCGGCGGCGCGCATGGTGTGTCTGGCATAGACGACTGGCTTTTCCACGAAGCAGCCGGCGATCTTTTGAGCGGCAGGTTCGTCACCTCCACCGTTCGGGCGCAGATCGAGGATGAGCGGCTTGCCCGCGGCGGCGGCTTCGCCGACGGCCTCGTAGCAGGCCAGCAGAAAGCGGGCATCGTCCGCCGGGAGCGATGCGATGCAGAGGTAGCGGATGCCGCCCGCGAACTGGCCGGTAAATGTGAAGGCCCCCGATCTTTTCCAACGGGGAACGGTGCGCTCCAGAATCGGCAGGCTGAAGCAGGGGAAGACATCCCGGCGATGCGTGGCAATGCGCTGCTCGCCGACTTTCATCGCGAGGTGAATGTCTTCGGCGGCGGAAAGCATTCTTGCGGCGACCGAGGCAAACTCCGCCGGTGACTGCGCGGCTTCGAGCTGCGGTGCGAACTCCTTGAAGCGGGCAGGCCAGTCCACTTTGCGGAGATCCCGGTAGGAGTAATCCCGGTCAATCGCCTGCCGGAGCTGCTCGATGGCGGTGCGGTTTGCCGCTGCCACGACCGGCATGGCGGCGGCCGCGGCCGCGCCACCCGCGCCACGCGTGCGAAATGCGATCGGGTAGGGCTCGGCCGGTTCGCCTGATCGGCTGTTGATGCTCAGCCAATAGCCGGTGTTGGGCTGGAGCTTCATTTTCCAGACGAACGTGCGGTCGTTGTCCCACTGCGGCTTGTCGATGAATTCGGGGAGGAGGCCGCGGCTCGAATTGACGATCGACCGGCCGCCGGGGTTCATCGGCTGGTCGAAGACGATGCGGAGTTCGGAGACGCTCGGATCGACGTCGTTCTGGGCGTTGTCCGGCGCGGCTTTCACGACTTTCGGCGGAGCGGCCAATGCGGGGAGCGTGATCGTGAGCAGCAGCGCGAGCAGGGAAGCGAGGTATCTGGTCATGGGGAGAGCCGGTGAGGGATGAGGAAGGATGACGGGAGAATGTCGATGAGCGTGCCCCGGTCTTGGGACACCCGCGCCCAGAGTGATGTGTCCATATTTCGGGTCATTTTCCAAGTCCACGAAAAATTGCCGGGCGGGGCGGTCCGGAGCCACGCGCGCGAGGTTTTGGCGGGCGGTATGGACGCTGGGGCGGAGGAGCCGTCAGGGTATTCACTTCTCCTGCGCATGCGAGCAAGGGTGCGGTGACGGACTAGCGCCAAAGTGGCTGCGGCTTCAGCCGCATCGCCTGCACCCGGGATTCGGCTAAAGCCGAAGCTACTTTGCCGCCTTGCCGCCCTGTTCCCAATCGGGCAGCAATCCGCCATGCGCCCGTTCCTCCTCGCCGTTGCCCTTTGCACCCCTCTCGCCGC
>JBEBGK010000038.1:0-12180 GCA_040081515.1 Chthoniobacteraceae bacterium | reverse complement strand
GGCGTGCAGACCGCGGTCGTTGTGGGGCCGGCAGGCGACGAGATTTTCACGGACAAGTACGGCCGCGTGAAGGTGCAATTCCCCTGGGATCGGCAGGGGAAATACGATGCAGACAGCGCCTGCTGGCTGCGCGTGGGCACCCCGTGGGCAGGAAAGCAATGGGGTGCGATTCACATCCCCCGCATAGGCCACGAGGTCATCGTCCAATTCCTCGAGGGTGACCCGGATGCGCCCATCATCGTCGGCAGCGTTTACAATGCGGGCGCGATGCCGCCTTACGCGCTGCCGGGCAACAAGACCCAGAGTGGAATCAAAAGCCGTTCGAGCATGGGCGGCTCGCCGGATAACTTCAATGAAATCCGTTTTGAGGACAAAAAGGGTGACGAAATGTTGTCCATCCAGGCGGAAAAAGACCGCGAGATGCTCGTGAAGCACGACAACGTGGAAAATATCGGCCACGACGAGGTCATGACAATCGGCCACGACCAAACGGAGACCGTGAAGAATAACCGAACGGTCAGGGTTGATGTGAATCATACCGAGACCATTGGAGCCAACATGATGATCAACGTGGGTTCATCTCTGACGGAGATGGTAGCGGTCAATTATGCTGAAACGGTCGGTGCTGCAATGGAGTTGACGGTCGGTGCCGCACTGGCAGTGACCGTTGGCGCTATAATGACCGAAACTGTTGGAGGCGCAAAGATCGAATCAGTCGGAGCGGCGAAATCGGAGAACGTGGGCGGGGTTCGCTCTTTGAACGTTGGAGGCGACAAGAATGAAACGATCGCCAAGCACCGGAATGTCACGGTCGCCAAAGATCAGAAGACCACGATCGGTGGTCAGCAGAAGATTTCGGTGACAAAAGAAAGCATCCTCAACGCGAAGAAGGTGCAGATCATCGCGGAAGACGAGATTCTCCTGAAGACGGGCAGTGCGAGCATTACACTTAAGAAAAACGGCGACATCGTGATCAACGGCAAGAAGATTGAAATCAAAGGAAGCGGCGATGTAGTGGTCAAGGGCAGCCAAATCAAAGAGAACTGACATGAACAAGACACAGGCAAAAGCGAAGTCCAAGGCTTGGAACAGCGAGTTCGGCCCGGTATGTTGTGGTCGAATCGTGGCGTTCGATTCCGAACGTCATCCCGTGGTTGAATTTCCGGGAAATCCTGGCGAGCCCGTCGCAGCGCGCTGGCTCGACTCCGTGTGCCTGGACGAGCGGCATCTGAGTGAAAACGCCACGCTCCTCCTCGCTTTCGAGCATGGCGACCCCGCGCGACCGATTGTCGTCGGCTTGGTGGAATCCGCCTTTTCGCCAGCTTCGGAGAAAGATGAGTCGGTTCAGAAAAATAGCTCCCGCCATGCCCTTGTGGATGGTCGGCGAGTTACCATCAGGGGTAATGACGAAGTCACTCTGGTATGTGGCAAAGCTTCCATCACTTTGACCAAGGATGGGCGCATTAACCTGCGTGGTGTTGAAATCACCAGCCGGGCTTCTGGTGCCAATAAGATTCGCGGAGCTTCTGTGAACATCAACTAAAACCAAGCAGTATGCCTGTCACAGTCGGAGCAAATAGCCTTTCGGTTGTTCACAAGGACAGCGGTGGCGTCACCCAGGCCTTTCCTGATGTTTGTAAGACTCCAACTCCAGGCGGCCCGGTCCCGATTCCCTATCCAAATATCGCCATGTCTTCGGACACAGCTCAAGGAAGCAAGAAGGTAAAGTGCGACGGCAACCCGATATGCTTGGAGAATTCAAACTTCAAAATGAGCACGGGCGACGAAGCCGGGAGTGCGGGCGGTGGCGTGGTTTCGAATAAAATTAAAGGCAAAGCGGAGTTCGTGAATTTTTCCTTTGATGTCAAAGTGGAGGGAAAGGGAGTAGCGCGGGCTTTGGATCTGATGTTGCACAACGATAAGAACACGCCGCCCTTTCCTTTGGTGCAGGGTCCGGTGATTCCGATGCCTGCGACGCACCAGCGAGTTTGTTATATTTGCGATAAAGCCTTCTAGCCCGTGGAGCGACCTCCTGACAGTCCAGCGCATGTTCTCACCGCTTGCGGTCTTGTCAGTTCGCTCGCTGCGGACGTGACGAATTCATGTGCGGCAGCGCGAGCTGGCATCGTGCGCGCAGCCAGCATGGATGATTATCCTGTCAGATCGTCTGCAGATGGTTCGGTCGGCGGCGTTGTATGTCACGCAGTGCCTTTGTTGACCGAGGGCTTTGAAGGTGAGGCGAGGTTGCTTCGTCTGGTGCAGGGCGGTTTGGAAGATTTAGCCCGCCAATGTCCGGATGCTCCGTGGAAAAGGGGCCGGACCTCTTTCTATCTTTCGATGCCGGATGTAAATCGCCTGACAAGCGGCGCTGAACTCCTCTTCGACGAGGAAGCTCGAAAAGAGATTCAGGCCACCGAGAGCACCCAGGATCCTGATGCAGATCCAGAGCGAGCTAGGCAAGTTTTGAAAGCGGGTGCGCAACTGGCAGGGTGGCATTCCAAGCCTGACTTGAAATCCTCGACGACCACGGGAAATTCCGGCGTAGCCGAAGCCCTCGACCGGGCGAGGCAGGATTTGAGTCGTGGGGAATGTGAGATCGCAATCGTTGGCGGAGTCGATTCGTTGCTTGATGAAGACACTCTCTCGTGGCTGGAGGCGACTGGAAGATTGAAAACGCCAGATATGGCCTCGGGACTTCAACCTGGAGAGGCTTGCGGCTTTGTGGTCTTGGAAACTCAAGATGGGGCGGCAAAGCGCAACGCGCGTACGTTAGGCCGGCTGGATGCCGTGTCATTCGGAGAGCAAACGCGCCCAATCTTTTTGGGAGAACAACCGAGCCGCGCTCCGGTCGTGGATCTGCTCGTGCGCGCTTCTCAAACGACTCCTTGGGGTGGGCAATCTCCAAACTGGTTGATACACGACTTGAGTGGAGAGACCTATGGCGCAACCGAGTGGGGAAATACGCTGTTCGGGCTCGCTACCCATTCGGTCACACTTGCCGATCCAAAGGTGTGGTTTTCCACTCCTTCGTTTGGATACACCGGTGCAGCGACCGGAGCGATCCAACTTTGCGTTGCCGTGCAGGCGTTTGCCCGGTCGTACTCACCTGCCAAATCGGTTGCGTTGATCTCATCCTCCGACGCTCGAATGCGCGGGTGTGTGGTATTGAGCCAAACCTGATTTTTCATTGGAATGGGTTCTGAAGGTCATTCTGAGGGAATTAAGGTCGATAAGTTCTGCGCATTGCGAAAGGACAAATGCCCCTGTGGCAATTCTTACCGCGATGTATGCAAATCGTGGAGCAGCTTGACTTTCATTCAAGGCAGAAAAAAACGTGTCGCGAAGGAATTCGAGGCTCACCATCTACTTTGCGTTGCCTGCGTTACGGAATTCATAGGTAAGAGTGTCACCATTAAGAAAATTGTCCCGCAGACGCAGTGGTGCATCAATGCCAGACCAAACATGTACCCCATGCCCTTGTGGGGGCACACCATCAAGCACTACTGTGATTTGGCTGGCGGCGGTACATTCATGGCTGCCGTTTTACCCCCACCGTTTGCCAATGTTCCTCAGCATGACTACGATCACAATTCCCTCAATGGATATACGACTGAGGTTGGTAAAGAACTGAAGGACCTGGCGAACGAGTGCGAAAAAATGCTGGATAAGCACGAGGACATTGCCAAGCAACTCGCCGATGCGCTGAGCTATCTTTCAGGATACTTTAAATCTGCGCTCCAAGCCCGGGGTCTGCGAATGGGGGGCACACATGCCGCATGGCAGCAAGGCTCCGCGAAACCCGAGTCAGACGATTGGAGTATGCCGTTTTCGATGGCCGATGATGGAAACGTTCAAAAAAGAACGTTTCCAGTCGGCGGATTAGACAATAAGCTCGCGCAAAAAATTCAAAATCTTGCGAAAGCCCTACTAAAATGGGGAGCCTGACCTATGACAAATAGATATCTCATTTGGACCTCCAAAGCAGTTACCAACGCGTGCAGCCTTAAAGCTCTGATCAACGTGGAGAAGCAGTATCAGTTCAACGATGGCATGTCGCGTGCAGAGAACTTTCCTTCAGACGCCGCCTTCACCATGGATCCGGAATTTCCGGACAATACTTTGTTAACCGATAATCTGATCAATTTGAACATGATGATTGTTGTCTCATCGAAGTTACGGGAGTTCCTGGAAAAGAGAGCGCCGACGCACCTGGAATACTTAAGAGTAACCATCCTCAATCATAAAGGAAAACCCGCCAGTGAGGATTATTTCATCATTCACCCGATCGATCCCGTGGATTGCCTCGATCTTCCGAAGTCCCAGCCGACCTATAGTTCAATGGATCGGACCAACATTAAGCGGGTAAAGCAGGTGGCCCTCGACGAATCCAAGGTTGATCGAGACCGTTTGTTGTTTCGGCCGAAGTCCTTTTATCGCGCAACCTTGATCAAGGAAGAAGTAGCGGCCGAGATCGACCGGGCGGGCTTTACGGGGGTGCGCTGGGTGAAACCAGAGGAATTTACCGGGTAAACCCATGCAACTGGCCAGTTACAGCGAGAGCCTTGCTTACGAGATCGCATTTTGGATGCAGGCGTTATCGAATCCGAAGTATCCGATCGGCGAATTGGGGACCATATCGATGGATCTCTCTCGCAAACTCCGAGCGCTGGCCGTGATCGCGCTCTCGGTAAGTGGCGAATGTGATGGATTTCACCACAATCTAATTCGCAGTGCCATCACGCGGACGAAGTACCTTGAACGCGCGATGGAGGTGGGGGGGGCCGATGAACATCACGTGGCTTCAGGCCGGTATGAGCCAATGACCGACGCCATTGCGGCTGGCGCTCTGGCGTTGGCGCGCCTAGTGGCTCAATTGTCACCCAGAGAGTTTCGTCAAAGTCATGAGTATGAGGATGATTACTGCTACGCTCAAATCATCAGTCGATGGATATCTGAACCGGTTCTCGATGCAGAGGCGCAGCTTTTCATTGATAGATTTGCAAAGTATGTAGGGGACAAGCCAAATGCGAGGCTGAGTGTATGTTCTGCGTTGGCATTAAGGGATCAGCCGGCGTTCGATGAGGCGTTTGAGGGCCTGTTGGGTATTCGAGACCTAGAGATCGAGGAGGCGAAGGCGAGGGGTCAGTTGGAAGAAACTCACGTTATCGCCCAGCGCCGGGTGTTTGTTGAGGGCCTGGCCATATTGCGGCTTGCCGAGAAGCGTGGCTTACGAACGCAGGCAGAATATCGCTATTGTCCTTCGCTCGCTCGCAAGCCGATGCGAACACCGTTTCCTGGAGAGTGATTGAACTCGAAGCGTTTTCAGGCCACACGGGCTGTGGCGGCTGAATGAACGCAGGCCGCTACTCTCAACATGGGTCATCCAAACATCGATAACAAAACTAGTTTTGCTTTTGAGCCGGTCTTTGTGGCCGACAACGAGGCCAGGCCACTGCTGGTCGCGGTGGTCAAGGCGACTTTCCAGATTGAGGGTTCGGAGAAGTTGAAATTGGCTGAGGAGCAGATGCCTGTGAACCTCGCCGGGCAATACTGGGGAGACCCGGACAACTCCAGCTACAAGTACGAGCCGGAGGGGGCGATGTACAAGCCGGCAACCGACGTGGCACTGATCGGCCATGCCTACGGTCAGCCAGACCGGAGCCATGTGCTGGTTTCTTTCCGAGTCGGCTCGCTTCAAAAGATCGCACGAGTCACAGGCGATCGTTGCTGGGTTCGCACGTTTGGAATTGTGCACAAGACGACACCGATGCCGTTTGAGAGAATTCCTTTGATCTACGAACGCGCTTTTGGCGGGTGGGATCGCAGCCGGCAAAATCCGAAACTTCAGAGATTCGATCCGCGAAATCCCGTCGGCACAGGATTTCGATCGTGGCGCGGCAAATTCGTGGAGGGGCTTCCGCTCCCAAATGTCGAGCATCCGTGGCTTCGCCAAAGGAGAGCGCACCAGAAACCGCCGCCGGTCGGTTTCGGCTTTACCGCGCCGCACTGGAAGCCTCGCGCGCGGTTTGCCGGTACCTACGATGACAAGTGGCAGAAGACGCGCATGCCCGCTTTGCCGAAGGACTTTGACTTTCGCTATTTCAACGGAGCGTCCGAAGGATTGACGACTCCCGGATACTTGAATGGAAATGAGCCTGTTTTCATCGAGAATGCATCGCTGGAACGGCGACTTTACTTTAACCTGCCCAGCGTGCCACCACCGCAGTGCAATGCGGAGTTGCGAGGGGGAATCTCCAAGCCCATCCAGACCGTACTCGATACGGTAATTGTTAATACCGATGACAGAGTGTTGCTGCTCTTCTGGCGCGGACACCTTCAGCTCCGGCGAGGGCCGGAAGATGTGGTTGCAATCAAGGTCGGGGTCAGCACTTGATCTGAAGCGAACAACCGATTCATGGCGACATCACCCAAAGCATTCTTGATCGAACTTTACCGCGAATATCTCTCGGATGCGTCGTTTCTCTACGATCAGCGCCAGGCGTTGCTCGCGGACCCCGAAGTCGCATGGAGCGATGTCGATTCCTTTGATGAGCGGTTGGAAGCGTGCCTTGATGGCCTCGTCGTTGGGGGTGAATTGGCCATCGAAGTCTGCAAGGATCGCTTGGAAACGGGCGACCCTGGCGAAGCCTTCGCGGCAATCAGAGTCATTTGTCGGCAAGGGTTGAGAGAGACCGTTCTCGCGATCGCAGGAAAACTCACTGTGGATGAACTGGAACGCTTGAGTGGCATTGTGGATGGATTGAAGCATGATTGCCCGGAGACATGGCTGAATGATCTGGCTGGGATGGATTTGTCAGATGCTCAGTTAATACTCTTTGCGAGAGTTGCGGGCTATCGGCGCTGGAAAAGGGCCGCCGCGAGGCTGGCCGCCGCACTGCCCAGCGCAAGCCTGGCTGCGGTCCCCGACGTGCTATGGGCGATGGGGCGGACAGGAACCGCACAAATGAAAAACGCGCTGGTCCCACGACTTCGCGATCCTGACGAAAGGATCCGCGTCCGGGCTGCCGACGGACTGCTCGCCCTTGGCGATCCGTCTATAGGAAATCTTTGCGACGCGTCGGCAGCCGGAGAGCCTTGGGCCCCGAGAATCGGTGCAGTGGCGGGTGGCAGTGCAGCGCGTGCCGTACTCCAGGCAATAGCCGTGAGCCGCAACTCCAGTTCCGAAGCCATCGTGGCGCTTGGCATGCTCGGCGATGCGAAAACGGTGCCGGTCTTGATTGATCTGTTGGCCAGAGGAGTCCACCCGGATGCCTGCGCCCAAGCGCTCGACCTGATTGTGGGTGCTGGCGTTCGTGAGACCGTTTTTGTTCCTGAACCAGCCGTCGCGGATGAAGACGGCGCAACTTCAGCGCCACAATTGAGGCCCGATGGGAAGCCGTACGGATCGACGGTGAATCGTCTGTCCTTGAACCCAGAACAATGGAGGAAACGGTGGGATGAGTGCGCACACAATTTCAAACCGAATGTTCGTTACAGGCTGGGACAATTTTGGTCCCCGGAAACGGTGCTGTCGACCATAGAAGCGCCCTGCACTCCGGCAAGAATTCGGGTCTGGAGCGCGAACGAACTCCATCTGCATTTTGGATACGAATGGCCATTCGAGATCGAAATGCCGGTGAAGGAGCAGTTAGGCCTCTTGGCTGCTGCCCGCTCTTGGGTCACAGCGAACGCCGGCCGTTTTCCCTCCCAGCATCAGTTATCCTGAGTTGCAGGACATGCTTGTCGGCGATGACCATCACAATAGAATGCCAGCAAGAAGTCGTTTGCCGAAGTTGCTCGTCACAAAAGCAGCAACAACAGACCAACAACCAGCGGGGCAAGCCGATCACGGTGGAGCGGACGGAGCAAGTCTTGCGCGGGGGAACGTCAACGCCAGCACGCCGCCGCGGCCATCGAACTGGCCATGCTCCGTCCGGGGCCGCTGTTCAACGTTTGCGCACCCGGTTTCCGTCAGCAGCAACTTCTCGGCAAAGCGAAAGTGATACGTTAATATTCCAAATCTGGTTTCGCCCTGTTCTCAAACACTATGAATGCGCCTCCCGCTGCGGTCATCCTTCTTGCGCTGGCCGTCGTCTTCGCCGCTCTCTCGCTTCAAGACTACCTCAAGGCCGAGGGCAAGTTGACTGCAGCGCGAAAGACTTGGTTGCGCGTGGCATTCCTGTTCGCGGGCATCAGCATCGCCCTTACCTTTTGGCAACTATTGGGGAGATGAGCCTTCAGCGGGCGGCGGGTTATGGAATCGCATCGAACCAGACTGGCTTTTGGCTGTCGGGATCGCCGTTGTAGTTTGCGGTGATCTCCTCCTCCGGCTCGATGTCGCGTAGCGCGATGAACTTCGATGGTCAGCTTTTCCGGATGGAGCGCGAAGCGCGCATTTGCGGCTCGTAAGAGTGGTTGCACACAGCGCAGAAGCCAAGCAGGAGGGCGGCTTCCTTTTCATCGTCGCGCCAGACGGGCGAAGCGGGCGGAAAACTCGCGGCGATCATAGACGAGACCCACCCGGCGCCGCGGATATCGCGCGGTCCCGTGCCGGAGGATTTCGGATGCCGTGCGGAGCATTGGGAAATTCAGGTCCACGCCGAGGACCGATTCCACCCCGCGTTCCGCCAGCGCGAACGAGCCGCATCCCACGGAGCAACCGATGTCGATGATCGGACCCGGGGGCAACGGTCCCGCCAGTTCCAGTCCGATTTTCATGGTACGCAGCATCGAGCCCTGGCGCGGTTCCCCGGCGGGTTCCGCCGGATCGAGATCGGCGTATTGGTCCCACGCGTAGGAACTCAAGTGCTGCCGGGCGATGTCGAAGGCCGAGGCCGGGCCACAGCAGTCGCCGAGCATGCTCTCGATCACTTCGCCCAAGTCTCGCCGTCCATAAATCCCCAGGATGTTGTCGGCGATGTATTGGCGGATATTTGCGACGATCAGCGGAATGCTGTCGATGATCGGAAACTCCCGAAGGCAATTCGAGTTCCCACAGAGGAGCACTCCCTCGATGATGTGACCCTCCTCCTCGCGCGCCACGTGGGTAATCCGCAACGGCGATCCGGCCTCGTTCTGCGCGCGACACGCCGGGCAGACCGGTCGCAGTATCTCGAAATGGCGGAGCCTCACTTCGCGTCAGCCGCCGATGATGACAGTCGGGCAGCCGGGCGGGATGATCTGGCCGGTGGGTGAGGGAATCGGAGCCACGCACGTCGCATGCGACGTCATGTCACCTACGCGTGCGGCCGGGAGAAAGCCGATCATCACGGTCGCGGAACCCTTGGCAATCATGCCCGGACCGCCTGGCGCGCAGCCAGCGAGCATGCAAGGCTGTGTGAGATCCGTCACCCGGGCCGCTGGCATGTTGCCGATCATTACGGTCGGTTCGCCTTTGACGATTGCCAGGGGCATCGGCGGATGGGGTACCGGAGTAGGCGTAGGAGCGGGCGGATGCATAGGGGCGTGGCAGTGAGGGGCCAACTGCAACACCTTGTCGCCGATTCGCGCAGCGAAGGGCATTATCGATTCCTCCTCTTGGCGTCGGCGGATGCGAACATGGAGCCACAATAGTATCCTGCGGAAACCAGTTCAAGCGGAACCTCGCGTGGATCGCCGGCACCCGGCACCCGGCAACTTGCGATGGACAACGCGCGGGAGCCGCTGCTGGCGCCGAAACAAAAAGGCATGAAGACTTTCCCGGCGTTGCCACCGGCGTCCCGCGTCCCCAGTCTTCGCCGGTGGCCATTGACATCGATGACATTTTCAGACGCGGCGGCAGGAAGCTGGTCAACCTGCTCGACTACGCCGTTCGTACGATCCAAGTCGATTTGGTCTTCATTTTTCTGGTGGAGGAATACCGCCTGCATGCGACCACGCCCAAGGCGGTGGCGCTTTACGATATTTTCTGCGCGCCTCAGGCCCTGGCCCGGCTGAGTACGGTCGAGATCCTGCCACCTGTGAATGCCCAGATCGAATCCTCAATACGCCCGCTCAGGATGAATCTCGTCCAGATGCAGGCCGCCCCTGCCGGTTCCGCCATCGCACCAAAGCTGATTTTACCGCCGAAATACATCTTCGATTCCATCGTCCTCCACCTGCGGAAAAATTCACGTGGCCTGCGCGCGATCAAGCGTAACTACCGGCCCAGCCGCAGCCCGATGATGAACCTGCCCGAGGGCAGGATGAATGAGGCGCAGAGATATTTTGTGGACAGAGTCTGGGAGCCGATTCTGCGTCCTCGACTGATCGCAGCCGGCTTCAGGCACATGACCGCCATCGCTTGAACCGGAATTTGCGGTGCAGAGTGGAGCCGACAAGTGGTCGCCGTTTTACAGGAATGCACCACCCATCATCTCCCGATGAGCCGCTGCGGGCCGCCCGCATCCTGAACATCCACGCACCGGGCTGGCCAATCGTCGGCCCCACGCTCAGGCACCGATTTCAACTCCGATGCCGTCAGACCGGCAGGAGCCTGTAGCGGCTCTCGATGAATCGTTCCCGGTGTTCCCCGGCATCCTCGAGTTTCTCCGCGGCCAGCCATACCCGGTACTGATCGGGATTGATCGTCACATGTTCTGTCCTGGCATTCCGGGCCCGGGCGAATTTCGAGAGGGCCATCGTGAACGCCTTTTGTGAAATGAGGTCGCGATCCGGATAAAAGAAAGCGCAGTCCGCCTCATTTGCGAATTCAACCAACGTGAGCGTCCGCCCGCCCATATCTGCCGGCAGTCCGTGGCTAGCCGCCCATGTTTCGACGAATTCGCTGAGCTGTTCCCACTTCATTCGGTTCAAACTGGCTCAAACCGGTGCGGCATACAAGCAGCACGATCGCGCCCGGTCACGGCTTGCGTGCTTTTCGAGAGCCGGCTTTGAACCCGGAGCGGAACGCCTGGTTCATCAGCGCCGCGTATTGCTCTGCGCTCGGTGAGTCGCCGCACACGAGAATCACGCGCCCTTCCCAGTTCACCACACTGAAACGCCCGTCTTCCGATTTGACAGCGTAAGGCTCCCTCTCATCCGGATCGATCATCGAGGGACCATGGCGCAAAACGCGCCGATCGCCACGTGCAATTTGCTGTCGCCGGGGATTTTCCCCGCGGGAAGGCGGCGTTCCGCGCGGGCGGTGCCGCACAAACTATGTATTTCCCGAGCCTCCCAACGTCCCGCCGGCGCCCGAAGCTACCACCCGCGCCACGCGCTCGCTCTGGCGCGAGCATATCCTCCGCGTCTGCGGCGCCGACCCACTCCAGTGCCCCTGCTGCAAAGGCCCCATGAGCCGAGCGGCGGCGGTAGCCGCGAGACAGACCATGACGAAGGAGTGGCCCTGAAGCGCAGCGGAAGGGTGAGGGAGCCGGAGGAGGCGACCGAATCAATGTCGTGGAAACCTTCTTCTGGCCCGGCGATCCGACCGAAGGGAGACCGCCGCCCCGATGGGTGGAGCGGCAGCGAGATCAACCGAACATCGAGATCCTTCCACCGCCGGACCCGCCCTTCGTCTTCGAATAAGGCCGAGGGATCGGAGGCGTTTTGGACGCAAGCGAAGCCGGAGCCTGGAGGGACAGCCCGCCATGCCGGGCGGGCGAATCAAACGTTCGAGCCGATCAAACCACCGTGGCAGGCCATCCGCGAATGGCTTCCCGACGACGATGCCGAGCCAGGCGGCGACCCGGTCGAGATCCCCCGCAAAGACGGTCGCATTCTCGACCTCGATTCTGAGTGAGGCCACGAGGAGCACCGAGCCAGGAAAAAAAAGAACCGCTGCCGAAAAGATGCTTGGCAAAGCGAAGCGGATGACCATTCTCGTGGACAACGCTTGAGCATATGAATACCGCCGCAACCGAGTCTCGCCTTTGGAAGTCCGGCTCTCGGATCAGCACCGCAACCGTGCTTCACGCTCTTGCGGCCCCTCGCTCCCCCCAGATTCCCTCATTCCCCGACGCCGAGCGCCCTTCTGCCCGTTCCCGGTGTGGCGGGCGCGAAAATAATTTCCTAGCAGGGGAATCTCTCCCGAAATGAGCGCGATCCGAAAGTCATCCTCGACCGAGCCGCACCGTGGAGGAAAGGGCCCATTCCGCTTCGCCGGTGCAGAACTTCAGAAAGAGCACCAGCTTTGCCCTCGCCTTGGAGTTGCGAGGCTTCAGCGTCTTTTCAATCCACGGTTTGGAACTGGGAGGCTGC
>JBEBGK010000585.1:0-3246 GCA_040081515.1 Chthoniobacteraceae bacterium | reverse complement strand
CAGCGTTTCGCCGGAGCAACCGGCTGCGTCGCGGAGTTCAGCAGCGCCTCCTCCTCCTGTGTCAGCGCCAGCCTCGGGCGCTGGATGACCAAGCTTCTCACGTGGCCGTCGCTGAGTTCCGTGGGTGTGAAGGTGAGCGAGGCGTCCGGGATCGTCACGATGTCGCGCCCGGCTGGCGAACGGAGCGTCACATTGCGAAGGCGAACCGAATCGGGTTTCGCATCCGCGGCAGCCGGGCCGAGGCTGAAGATCTCGGAGTCAATCCGCCCTTCGATGGAGGGCCGCGTTCCGAGCGCGGCCTTTGCATAGCCGTCCCGCACGACGACACGATCGATCGTCCACTTCGCCTGCGATGAACCGGTCTCCGGAAATAGTTTGCGGGCCTCCTCCATCGCGGCGTCGTTCACAGACAACCGGAGCGCCTCGACATCCACGGCCCGGATGCGGCGCTCACGAAGCTCGCGCCAAGTGAATGCGACCATCGCCCGATCCAGCGAGAGCACTTCGCTCCCGTCCTTGCGCAGACGCACCCGGAGACCGTTGAGCATCAATCCGCCGTCCCGCTCGATGCGCAGCGTCTTCGCGTCGATGCGCCATTCCGGCAGGAAACGGCTGGCGGCCCACAGCGCGAGCGGCGTGAGATTCCTGAACGCCACCCAGCCCACCACCACGAGCAAAAGGCAGAGCAGCGCGAATCCCAGAACGATGCGACGAAGCCACCGGAAACGTTTCGGTTTGAGTGGCACAGGCGGCATCGGCACGGAAACTAGCTGCGCACGTTCACGCCGACAACTCCGCGAGACGACTCATCGCGCGCCGAGCATCAGCTCGCAGGCGATGGCGCCGAGAAAGATCGCGCCGACAAAGGCGTTGCTCTGGAAGACCGCCCGGTTGATTCCCTCGACCTCGAGGCGCCTCGCGCTCCGGTGCTCGAACACGAGCGCGGCGGCGATGAGCCCCATTCCCGCGAAATAGAAGGTGCCGAGCGCGGCGAACCATCCGAAGACGCCGAGCACTGCGAGCATGAGCCAGTGAAGCACCTGCGCCAATTGCAGGCTGCGTTGCAGGCCCAGTTTTACCACCAAGGAATGCAGACCCTCGGCGCGGTCGAACTCCGCATCCTGCGTCGCGTAGATGATGTCGAATCCCGCCACCCAGAGCAGCACCGCGAGCGCGAGGACCAGGGGCGCGAATTCAAAGCGCTCGCGGACGGCGAGCCACGCGCCCACCGGCGAGACGGCCAGCGCGAGCCCGAGAAAGAAATGGCTGAAATGGGTGAACCGCTTCGTGAACGAATACAGGAACACGATCAGCAGCGCGACCGGCGAGAGGCGGAAGCAAAGCGCGTTGATGAACGCCGTCGTCGCCACGAATCCCGCGCAGCTCACCACGAGGAGGAGGATCGCGAACGGCCTCGGAATCAGGCGATGCCGCGCCGCGGTCCGCGGATTGCGCTTGTCGATTTCCCAATCGGCGAGCCGGTTGAAAATCATCGCCGCGGTCCGGGCGAGAACCATCGCGAGCACGATGAGGGCGACCGTCCGCCATTCCGGCCAGCCGCGCGCCGCCACGAGCATCGATCCCAGCGCAAACGGCAGGGCGAAGACCGTGTGGGAGAAACGAATGAAGCGGAGCGTGCCAGCCAGCATCTACGGCCGCTCCTCGCGGGCGCGGGCATCCTCCGGCTCGTCGAACACCGCCGCCAGCCGGTCGTCCACCCGGAGATCGATCAGCCGCCAGACATCCGCCGGCTTGTAAAAGTAGAAGCGCCACCGCAGGGGAAATTCCTTGCCGAGGGAAATGATGGTGTAGCTCGCCAGCCGGTCGCCGACATTTTTCTTCGCCACATGCTCGTACCCGAGGATCGGGCCGAACACCGTGATCGCCTCCTTCGTCTTGGCCTTGAGCGTCTTCACGTCCTCGGGCCGCTCGGCGATCTTCGTCTCACGGGTGAGCTGGTCGTAGGCCTGATCCACTTCCCTCCTTTGCAGGTAGGAGAAGAAGCGCCCGATGATTTTCTCCGGCCCGTCCGCCTCGGGTTCTTCCACGACGACCGTTTCGACCACGGGACCGCCTGGCGGTTTTTTCGCGGGATCGGCCGGGACTGCCGGCGCCTGACCGGACGCCGATGATCCGAGCGCGCATGCGATGACGATGGCAACGAGACTTTTCATGAGAGCAGCACTTCTAAATTTCGGCGCGCCTGCCCGACAAGCGGCGCGCCGTGAGCGAAGGTCATGACATCGAACTCACAAGACAACAGTTTTCTGAGTGAGCCGCGCAGCGCCGCCGGGTCGCTGCAATACTTCGCAGGCAGGAGCCGCAACCCTTCGGGCGGAAGGTTCACGATTGCGTCGCCGAGGAAGGCCACTTCACCGCACAGCAGCGCGATCTCCCCGGGACCCGCGCCGGGCAGCGTCATCACGCGGAGACCGCCCGGTGCGATTCCGCCGTCGGCCAGGACTGCATCGGCCTTGATCTCCAGCGCGGCACCCGCCGCCTCGTGCACCCAGACCGGGATGCCGAACTCCTGCCGGTACGCATCCGCGTCGCGGGCATGATTGCCGTTCGTGAGAACGATCGCCGAGGGCCTCGCGGCCTTCACCAGATCGGCGAGCGCCGGCTTCGCTAGGGCGATCGGGTCGATCAGGAGCAGCCCCGCCGGCGTCACCACTGCCGCGGAGGACAGATCGCATTTCACCGCCGGTTCGTATGCCTGCCACGAAAAAAGTCCCTGGGCGATCCGGCGGAATTCCTGTGCGACGTCAGCCACGTCGATCCGCCTCCTCGTAATGCCGCGTCCTGAAGCCCCAGAGCAGGAACGCGCCGCCGATTCCAAACATGAACACCGAAAGAAACTGGCCGGGGGACATCGAGCCGACGGCCCAGGCCGGATCGGGTTCGCGAAAAATCTCCCCGAAGATCCGCACCGCTGCGTACAGGATGAAGAAAAGACCGGTGAGCACGCCGCGCGGCACGCGGCAGCGCGTGCGGAGCAGCCACAGCACGGTGAAGAGCAACGCGCCCTCCAGCAGCGCCTCGTAAAGCTGCGACGGGTGGCGCGGAGTCAGCAGTTCGCCGAGCACCCGCTGGACCTCCGCATCCCCCGGAACCGCATCCACGATCTCGGACGCGGAACGCCGGAGCGCGGCTTCCGCGAGCGGCGCCAGTTCCTCGCGCCCGACGGCGGTATCCAGCAGTTCCCTCGGAAATTTCACCGCCCACGGGATGGATGCGGGTCTGCCG
>JBEBGK010000584.1:0-3258 GCA_040081515.1 Chthoniobacteraceae bacterium | reverse complement strand
AGTGCCCGCGGGCAGACTGAGCTGCGCGGCCCACCACGCGTCGTCCTTTTCAAACCAAAGATTCGTCCCGCCGCTCTCGACGAGGTCGGCGACCTTCGTGGCGAGGTCGGCGCGCACGATGGGCGTCCCATTCTCCTCGTAGAAAACCGGCAGCGGCACGCCCCATGTGCGCTGGCGCGAGATGCACCAGTCGGGCCGCGACTCGACGGTGCCGTAGATGCGGTTGCGCCCCCACGTGGGAATCCAGTTGGTCTTGTCGATCGCCGCGAGCGCATCGGCGCGGATGGCGTCTACCTTGATGAAGAACTGCTCCACCGCGCGGAAGACGATGGGCGTCTTGCTCCGCCAGCAGTGCGGGTAGTCGTGCGTGTATTTCTGTTCCGCGAGCAGCGCGCCGCTCTCGCGGAGGAAAGTGACGATCTCGGCGTTGGCATCGAAGACATACTTGCCGACCCACGCAGGCATGCCGACGTCCTCGGTGAATTTGCCGAAGTCATCCACAGGCGAGAGGACAGGCAGGCCGTTGGCTTGGCCGGCGATGTAGTCGTCTTTGCCGTGGCCGGGAGCGATATGGACGAGTCCGCTACCTGTGTCCGCCGTGACAAAGT
Organism: Chthoniobacteraceae bacterium; assembly: GCA_040081515.1. Classification (GTDB taxonomy): domain Bacteria; phylum Verrucomicrobiota; class Verrucomicrobiia; order Chthoniobacterales; family Chthoniobacteraceae; genus SXWH01. The sequence goes on along the minus strand of JBEBGK010000584.1, from coordinate 2,650 downwards.
CCGCCGGAATTATTGGACTCACTCGACCGAGGAATGGATGCCGGTATTGGATTTGCGCCATCAAATCCAACGGAACGACGACACTCATGACTAGGCCCGGCTCGCTTGGAATCTCGTCGGAAACCGGAATCGTAAGGTAAGGCGTGACTTCACTCGCTGTGATCAGGTTCTCGCCGTTCAGGGAAGTGACTCGGTAGTTGAGCTTCGGGTTGAACGCCACGGCGACGTTGGCGGGCAGAGTCCATGGTGTGGTCGTCCAGATTACGAGGAAAGTTGGCCCACTTGGATTGGGCTTATACTGAACGAGCCGTTCAGATTCTTCGGTAAGCGGGAACTTCACAAAGATCGCGGGATCCGTTCGCTGCGCATATTCCACCTCCGCCTCCGCGAGCGCGGTCTGCGCTCCGGTGCTCCAATACACGGGCTTCTTCGACTGATACACGAGGCCCTTCTCCACGAGCTTGCCGAATGCGCGGATGATGTCCGCCTCGTAACCCGGCGCGAGCGTGAGATACGGATCCTCCCACGAGCCGAACACGCCCAGCCGCTTGAACTGCCCGCGCTGGATGTCGATGTATTTGCGCGCGAACGCCTCGGCGCGGCGGCGGATTTCCGCGGGCTCCAGGCCGCGCTGCTCCTTCACCACCTTGAACTCGATCGGCAGCCCGTGGCAGTCCCAGCCCGGCACGAACGGCGCGCGGAAGCCGAGCATCGAGCGCGACTTCACCACGAGATCCTTCAAAATTTTGTTCAGCGCCGTGCCCATGTGGACGTCGCCATTCGCGAACGGCGGCCCGTCGTGCAGCACGAAAAGCGGCGCACCGATGCGGGCATCGAGAATCTGCCGGTAGAGCCCCGCGGCCTCCCATTTCGCGAGCCGCTCGGGCTCGCGCTTCACGAGATCGGCCTTCATCGGGAAGTCCGTCTTTGGCAGCAGCAGGGTGTCTTTGAAATTCGCGCTCATCGTAAAAGGGCGCGGACGATGCCGTCCGCGCGTGCGCTTGTCAAAGCGCCGCGCACCGAAGAGGGCGCGGAATGGTGGAGCGTGCCGCTCCGCGCGCGCTTCTTTCGCCCCACACACGGCAAAACGCGCGCGGAGCGACGCGTTCCACCATGCGCCCGCGCTTTGACAAGCGCGGCTACGGTGTGGCACGCATCAGCCATGAAAACGTTCCTCCTCCTGTTGCTCGCTGCCCTCACGCTCCACGCCGCCGATCGCCCGCCGAATGTCGTCATCATTTTCTGCGACGATCTCGGGTACGCGGACATCGGGCCATTCGGGCAGAAGGGCTTTGCCACGCCGAACCTCGATCGCATGGCGGTGGAAGGGCGATGCCTCACGAACTTCCACGTCTCGTCCGCGGTTTGCTCGGCGTCGCGCTCGGCGCTGATCACTGGGTGCTATCACAGCCGCGTGGGCATCCACGGCGCGCTCGGGCCGGGCGCGAAGGTCGCGCTACAGCCTGCGGAGATGACGATTGCCGAGGTGCTCAAGCAGCGCGGCTATGCGACCGGCATGAGCGGCAAGTGGCATCTCGGCGACCGCCCCGAGTGGATGCCGCTCGCGCAGGGCTTTGATGAGTACCTCGGCCTTCCCTACTCGAACGACATGTGGCCGCATCATCCGCAGGCGAAGCCGGGTGCCTACCCCCCGTTGCCGATGTATGAAGGAGAAAAGGTGATCATCCCCGCGATGACGCACGAGGATCAGAACCAGCTCACGACGCGCTACACCGAACGCGCAGTCGCATTCATCGAGCGGAACAAGGACCGTCCGTTCTTTTTCTATCTCGCGCACTCGATGCCGCACGTGCCGCTGCATGTGAGCGACAAGTTTGCTGGGAAGTCGGGCGCGGGACTCTTCGGCGATGCGATCCAGGAGATCGACTGGTCCGTGGGCCAGGTGCTCGACGCGCTGAAGCGCGCGGGAGTGGACGACAACACCCTCGTGATTTTCACGAGCGACAACGGCCCGTGGCTGAGCTACGGCGACCACGCCGGCAGCGCCGGCCCGCTGCGCGAGGGCAAGGGCACGAGTTGGGACGGCGGGACGCGCGTGCCCTGCGTCGTGCGCTGGCCGGGGAAGATCCCCGCGGGCTCGAAGACCGACACAATCGCGATGACCATCGACTTACTGCCGACGCTCGCCGCGCTCACAGGTGCAAAGCTGCCGGAGCGGAAAATCGACGGCATCGACGTGTGGCCGATCCTCAGTGGCGCGCCGGACGCGAAGAACCCGCACGCCGCCTACGCGACGTGGTATGCGCGGAACGAACTCCAGTCCGTGACCGACGGGCAGTGGAAGCTCGTCTTCCCGCACACGTATCGCTCTGCGGTCGGCATGCCGCGCGCGACGGGCGGCATCCCGTCGCTCTACAAGCCGGCCAAGGTCGAGAAGCCCGCGCTCTACGACCTCACCGCCGACGTCGGTGAGACGACCGACCGCGCCGCGGAGCATCCGGAAGTCGTCGCGAAGCTCTCGAAGTTTGCAGACCAGATGCGTGGCGAACTCGGCGACACGCTCACCGGAGCGAACGGCAGCGAGGTGCGCCCCGACGCGACGCTCGCGGGGAAAAACTGAATCCGAAACCAACGCGTGTTTTCCGACTCATGCCGGGTGCGTTCTCAAGGAGCCGGGGCGCCCTCGCCC
>JBEBGK010000037.1:0-12247 GCA_040081515.1 Chthoniobacteraceae bacterium | reverse complement strand
CCGCTCCGCCGGAAGATTGGGGTCGAGCGGCAGGTAGGCACCGCCGGCTTTCAGGATTCCGAGCAGCCCGACGACCATGTCGAGCGACCGCTCCACGCAAATCGCCGCCAGCGCGCCGGGTCCCACTCCAAGCGCCGAAAGGACATCTGCGACCTGAGCTGCCCGGCGGTCGAGTTCGCGATAGGGCAGGCGCCGGTCGCCACACACGAGCGCGATTGCATCCGGGGTTCTGTGCGCCTGCGCCTCCACGAGGGAATCGACGAATGCCTCCCGGCCGCCGACCGTGCCTGGTTCGGGAACGATCAGCGTCTGCGAAGACGTTCGGTCTCTGTTCTGGATGACGCTCATTCCCTGCGATGGCTGACGCTATAGAAACTAGAATCTTTGATCCGATAGCGTTCTTTCGCAACGGGAATCATCCCCCAACCGCCGGTTCGGGCGTCCGGCGAAGCCAGCGCCGGATCTATTTCGCCGGTCCGAGGCGCTCGGAACGCCAGGCCGTGATCGAGAGCGCCGCGAGCAACACCACGTCGAGCAGAAGCGCCAGCGGGTAGTTGGATTTGTTCGAAGCCTGGCCGAAGCAGCCGCAGGAGATGTCGAGTCCGCGCGCCCACGCCGTGCTCAGCGCGACGAGAAATGCCACGAGCATCCCGCCGATCAGCAGTGAAGCGCCTCGATGCCACCGGGTCGCCGCGAGCGCCGCTCCAGCGAGGATTTCCAGCCACGGCAGATAGAGCCCGACCGCCGCGGACGCGGCGAGGGGCAGCAGCCGGTAGTTGTCCACGTCCTTTGCGAATTGCGCGGGGTCGATCGCCTTCAGCACACCGGCGTAGATGAACACGCCGCCGACGATCAGCCTCAGCAGGAGGACGGTCACTTTTTCTGCGCGCCCTGCCATGCCTCCCAACCTCCTTTCAATACATGCACCGGCGCGAGGTTGAACTCGCGGAGCCGCCGCGCCACCGCGGTGCTGTTCTGGCACTGGCGGGAACTGCAATAGACCACCGCCGGCTTTCCGGCCGGCCACGCCTGGAGCACCGCCGGCACGAGGTCGTCCCATTCCTCCTCCATCAGCCGCAGCGCGCCGGGCACATGACCCTTCGCGAATTCAGCCTCGGGCCGGGCATCCACCCACAGGAAACCGCCGGGATCGCGCACGACATCCGCCACCGCGATCTCGCCCTCGCGCAACGGGTCGGAAAATGCCGGACGCTTCGGGTGAAAAAGCGCCGACAGGGCCGCGGGCACGACCGCCAGCAGGATGAGGGCGACGGCCTGGAGCAGCGCCCGGCGCATCATCTCGGGAAGGAATCGCCTTTCACACCGCATCCGCCGTCTCGCGGTATCATCGCTGCAAGTCCCTGACTTGTGCGTACGCGCGCAGATTCTTCTTCTGGCCCTGGAACTCGGCCTCGATCGTCAGCACCGAGAAGCTCGCCGCGGCGGTATTTCCCGGCGTCACGCTGATGGTGTACTGGCGGCCCTCCTGGACCGTCTCCAGGCGCGCCTTGATGCTTCCTTCGCTGGAGAGGACGTTCACGATTTTCACCACCTGACCTTCCATGGCCTGCAGCGAGATGTTCTTCGAGAGCACCGCCTCCCCTTTTTCCCAAATCACCAAGGCGGGACTGATTTTCACGAGATCCGGAATCGTCACGATGAGCGAAAGGACGACCGGCTCCTTTTCGCCCTTGATGTGAACCGTCACGGTCTTCGTCTGCAGGCCACGGCGGCCCGTGATGTCGAACCGCGTCACCAACTGACTGCGCTCCCCGGGGTCGATGGTCATCTTCGGAAGGGTGGCGGTCGTGCAGCCACAGGACGGCTCGAGTTTTTCCACGATCACCGGTTCCGTGCCCGCGTTTACAAAGCCGAACGTCGCATCGACAAAAGTATCCGTGGGGCCGGGGTTCAGTTCGACCCGCTGGCGGTCCCATTTCAGTTCGCCATGCGCGATGCCGTGGCAGAAGGCGAGGATGAGGGCGAGGAGACAGGTTTTCATACGCGGTGCGATGTCAAAAGGGATTGCCAATAGAGTCGTGGAACGGGAGCACGGCAAGTGCCGACGCGGGTCTGGAAAGTCACCGGCGGGCTGGAAAGAACCGGCCCCGGTGCAGCTCGTAAAACCGAAAAACGGCCTCTGGTGCTATCCAGAGGCCGTCTTGACGGATCCTTTGCCGGGTCCCGGAAGAATCACCCCCTTCAGAGCGGCGGCCGGCCGGACCAGCCGCCGCCCTGATAGGCAGGGGGGATGATTCTCCGAATTACGGCTTCGAAACGAAGTCTACCACGAACCAGAGGGTCGAAGGCTGGCCCTTCGGACTGTCCAGTGGCGCCGGGAGTCCCGTGCGATACGGCGTGGAGCAACTGGTGTGGTGGACTTCGGCGACACCGTTGATGGTGATCGTCAGCTTCGTGCCGAGCGAGGACTGGCCGGAGACGGTCGAGTCAATCGTCCAGTTGTTCTGGCTGGGCAGGCTCAGCGTGGTGCCGCTCAGCAGTCCGCCGGGGAAGCTGTACGATGCCGTGGCTCCGCTCGAGCCGAGGAAGTTCACGGTGACCGCACCGGCGACGTTCGGACCGGTGTACTTGAGCAGCGTCTTCTGGATGGCAGCCGTGCAGTCTTTCGGCGTCGGCGGAGGAGGAACGACCGTCACGGTCGTCGTGTCCGAATCCGAGCAGGTCCCGGCCCCGCCGCTGGCGGTGACGGTGTTGCTGATGTTGGTGGAGGTCGCAACGGTGCGCATCAGGTCCACCACCTGGCCGGGCAGGATGGTGAGCGGGCTGCCGGAGACCGTCCCCATGAAGTCCGTGACATTCACGTTCGTGATCGTCGTGGCTCCGAGGTTGGCGATCTTGTAGATGAACTTGACCTCCGTCCCGAGGCTGACGGTCCCTGCCGCAACAGTATCCGCAGAGAAGACAATGATGCTGCCGAACTGGTCGCCCGCATTCAAGGGCGTCGAGCACGAGGTGTGGATCTGCAGGAACTGCAGGCGCGTACCTCCTTGCACGTTGTAGATGTGGACGAAGATGTTCGAAGGCAGCGTGGTCGCGCCAACAGTTGCCGCCGCCGCCGTGAAGGCCGCATCCTTGGCGACAGGGCCTTGGAAGAATACCTTCGCTTTGGTGTCGGTCGGACTGGATTTGTCCGTGACGCGGATGAACACATTGTCGAGGAGCGGCGCGTAATCGACGCACAGCCATTTGCCTGCGGCCTGGCTATTCGCGCTGAAGGAGCAGTTTTCCTTGGTGTAGATCAATTGGACCGACTTGACCTTGTCGCCATCCGGGCAAATCGCCGCGCCACCTTGGGTAATGGTGCAGTTCTTCTCCAAGTTCGGCGACTGCAGAACCACCGTCCGTCCGTCGATGAAGGACAGCTCGGTGACGAGGCTGGTGCCGAATTGATTACCCACCGCCAGATCCTGCGAGCACGAGGTGTGAAACAGGGTCTGCTGCAGCAACGTCCCGCCTTGGGAGGAGAGGACGTGGATGTAGGAGTTGGTCGGAAGCTGCGTCGCACCCGCGACATTGGATGCCGCGGCCGTGAACGAACCATTCTTGGCCACCGTGCCTTGGAAGTACACCTTGGCGGTGCTGGCCGTGGGGCTGGCATTATCCGAGACCCGGATGAAGGCCGAGTTCGGCAAGGGCAGCACGTAATCTGTGCAGACCACCTTGCCTGCATCCATTGTGTGGGACGTGAAGGTGCAATCCAGCCCGGTGTAAACCATCTTGATGCTCTTCACCTTGCTGCCGTTGCAGTCGTCCCCGTCGCCCGGAGGCTTCGGAATCGTGCAGAACGCCGCGACTTGCAGCGCGCAGGGCGGCTGGGTGTAGCAGAAGTCCATGTCCAGATTTGACTCTCCCGGGCCGAGAACGACCGTGCGGGTCGAGGGGCAGTTCGGCACATCGACGTTGCAGTTTGCGGGCAGGGTGGACTTATCGACCGACACCGTGCAGGTACCCGCCTGGATGTTCGTGAAGAGGTACTTGCCCTGACTGTCCGTCATCATCTGCGCGGTGACCGTTCCGCCTGCGAGAGGCGTGCAAACGATGGTGACTTTCACATTCGGAATCCCGACGTCTCCCGCCTCCTGCACCCCATTCCCGTTGAGGTCGCAGAAGACCGTATCGCCGATCACGCCAAGCCGTGGCGCGAGGCAGAAATCGGCATCCAGATAGACCTGGCCTGCGGCGAGGGTGACCGAGCGAGAGAGAGGGCAATTCGGAATCACGCGGTTGCACTCGACCGGCGCGGTGGTCGGATCGATGGTCACCGTGCAGGTGCCGGGCGCCAGGTCGGTGAAGAGATATTTGCCGTCAACACCCGTGACCGCCATCTTGGTGACGGTCCCCGTGGCCGTGACGCAGGTGAGGGTGACTTTTACACCCTGGATGCCGGGTTCACCCGAATTCTGGACGCCGTTTTCATTGTAGTCGCAGAACACGGTGTCGCCAATCGAGCCGAGGCTCGGGCTGAAGCAGAAGTCGGCGTCCAAATAAACCTGACCTGGGCCGAGATTCACCGTCCTCGTCAGAGGGCAATTCGGGACAGTTTTGTTGCAGGTGAGCGGTGCGGTGGACTGATCCACCGTGACCGTGCAGACGCCCGGGGCCAGTCCGTCGAAGCGATATTTGCCGTTGTGGTCCGTGAACTGGATGGCAGTGACGGTCCCCGTAGCCGTGACGCAGGAAAGGAAGACTCTGACGTTCTGAAGCCCGACGTCGCCGGCCTCTTGCACGCCATTGGCATTCAAGTCGCAGAACACGGTGTCGCCGATCGAACCCGGAGGCAGGCACAGAACCTCGACGAAATTCAACTGGCCATTCGGATTGCCCTGGCCGGGAAGATAGACGACCACGGCGGTCACTTGGTTAACGCCGGGCATGAAGCCCGTTCCGTTCGTCGTGCTCACAGCGACGATGGCGTTCACGTTCGCGACATTACCGGCCGGGAAACCGAAACCGTAGGTGCCGCTCAGGATGCTCGCTTCCTCGCCCGCGTTGAACCCGATGAACCGCCAGATCGCCGCCTGAATCTCGGACACGTTGTATCCCAGGCTCGCCCAGAGGGGTTTGTTGTTGATGATGTAGTTGATCTTGTCCCAGTTTGCGGTCGGCAAGCCCGCGGCAGCGAGCGCGGCCGAGTCGCAACTATTGAAGAGGACCGGTTTGTAGATCACCGCGGGGTTGAAATCCGCCGGGATCAGTTCCCCCACGGCATCGACGCACCACCCCAGATAAGGCGTGTTATTCGTGATCGAATATCCGGGCGGGATGTTGACGAAGGTGGCCTTGATGAAGCTGGCGGGCGAACCCGTCGCGTTCGAGACGATTCCGTTCACCCCGACGGGGGACTCAATGCTGATACGGGGGTTGAAGGTAGCCTGTTGGGCTGCCGTTGGGAGCACGCAGGCGGGGTTGGCGATTGCCGTCACCGCTGCGGTGAAGACTCCACAAAGCGCGATGAACGCGGTTTTGAGGAGTGAGGTTGGGTTTAGGGTTTTCATATTTATTTGGTCTAATCGGGGGATAGAAGGACGCCTCAGGTTAGCTGAAATCATGCCAACGAGAGGCCCTCTGTCGGGAGCGGGACTGACGGATTGGGATAAGTAACTACCCTTGAGTGAATTACACCATCCTCAAGTTTCCTGATAAATTATTTCTTGTTAATCTGGAGCTGTCTGAAAAATGATGATTTTGTAAAGTATTCCAACACTTTTTCAGGCGATCGAGGGAACCCTTCACCTATATTGACGTATATCCTGTTCCTATTGTGAAAGATATAACTTTCCAAAGACCTTCCCTCGACTTGTAAAGCATTCCGACATTTTCAGGCCTGGACTTCAGGGATTTCGAAAGGCCCTATCTTGCGGCCGCCTGCTCTGCACCGGCCTCGCAAATCATCGCGGTACCAGCAGAGAGGGCGCGCAGAGATCGTTACTCCTTCCACAGGCCCCATTCCAGCAAAGGGGCCATCTCCCTCGCGCCAAGCATCAGCCGCAGCAGTAACCCGCAGCGACGTTCCGTAAATCCACACCACCCGCCCACAGCCCGGGACGCCGGAAGTTTCACACCTTCCATCCCGAAAACGGAAGAGAGCCTGGGCGTGAACCCAGGCTCTCTCCATTTGGTGAGACTCGTTACCGAGTTCTCGCGTTATGGGAGGAGATTTCTCCTGCCGGTGGCGGTTGCAGCCTCGATGTCGTCAGCGGGATACCCGCGACAGCGCGCCCCTTGGGCACGGTTTCGTCAAGGAGGCCGGCATGAGGGGTTAGTTCCTTTTCAGGCCGAAGTCATAGCCGGTGGCATTCGTCCCGGATGCGATCGGGATGTTCTGAATCGCGTTTTGCGCGGGGAACACCGCCGGTGCGACCGTGGCCGCCGTTCCACCTGCGCTACCCGGGTTTGCCCGGAAGAAGGAGTAGCCGGCAGGGATGATGGTCTCCGTGATGCTGTAGGTTGACGGCGCGACATTCGCGAACAGGAAGCCCGTCGCGGTTGTCACCTGCGTGGTCGAGGTTCCGTTGCTCAACCGGACGGTGACGCCCGGGAGGCAGGGCTCCGCAGCGGTCAGCGGGACCGACGTCAGGTTCGCATCCGAGTGGATGTTCAGGCCCTTCGCGATGATCTGGCCGTTGAACGAGGCCGGGTTGTGATAGATCACGGACCGCTGAGGCGCGAGGAACGTCCCGTTGATGACGTTCGTTGCCTTATACATCTGGATCGTCGAACCCGTCGTCGGGAAGTTGAAGACCACCTGGCCGGCGGTCACTCCATTCAGCGTGATCTTGCTGTCCGCGAAGGTCCATCCGCCTGCGACGTTGATGATGAAGATGTCGCCGGGGCCGCCCTTGAGCGTCAGCGTCTTGCTATTGTAGCTGAGCGAACTGATTTTGATGACGTTCAGACCTCCGTTGCCGGTGATGGTCAGCGAACTCGTCACGTTCCCAAATGTCTGGGTCGGGGACATCGCCGCGAACGAACTCGAGGCGGTGTTGGCATCGTTCTGAGCCTGCGTCAGACTCTGCGACATGATTCCGCCGGCGACCTTGAAATCCTTCGACAGATTCGACTGATCCCATGTGCTGGTGGGGTCGTAGGTGAACTTGCCGGAGATGTTGGTCTTTTGCAGCGTGCTCCCGGTGGACTGCGGGCCCAGCGCGACGCTTCCGACGATGTTGGAACTGTTCATGATCAAGTCTCCGCCGTTGATGACGAAGATGCCCCACTGGCTCGCGGTGCCCAAGCCGCCGTCGCGAATCCCGTTGCAATTCAGATCGACGTAAACGCACCCGGAGACCGTGGTGGTCGAACCGGGGCAATTGGGAGCGACGTAAACACCGCTGGTGCCGGAGGTGAGGCTGAACTTCTTCGAGCAGGTGTACCAGCCGCCCACGAAGATCGCGTTGCTGAGCGGCGCAGTCTGGCCAGTGACAGGGTCACCCGTGGTGAGCCAGTAACCGGTGAAGAAACCACCGCCGTTGAAGTTCTGGGCACCGCTGATCAAGGTGCCGGTGCCATTGTTCGTGCGCGGACCCTGAGGATACGGAGCGGCCGGGTTGCTGCCGCCGCCCGAGGCGTTGATGTCGCCGGCGACATGGACGAAGTTGCTCGCCTTCAATCCGCCCTGCGGGCAAATGGCGCCGCCGCTCTGGAACTTCACCTGGCCTTGATAGCCGTTGGCCGGATTGGAATCCGTATCCCACCGGAGGATGAACACGTCACTGGCATCGCCGAGGATGTTGATCTTCGAGGAAACCTGGAAACCGGAGGTGACGTTGATGACGATCGTCTGCGGGATGCCGTTCATGGTGTTCGTCCCGTCCAGCGAGGTCGCCGAGCGGTTCGAGTAACCCGGGGTGACAATCAGTCCGTCGATGGTCGCCATCGCGCTGAGAAGCTTGGCCTTCGAACTCATGAGCAGCGCCATCTGGTTGTAAACGGCAACCGCCTGCGTGGGGTTCTGGTTGATGATGCTCTGCCACGCGCCCAGCGTCGAATCGCTGGTGACGATCGTTCCGGCGAACGGAACGCCGCCGGAGGTGCGCTCGCTGGCAATCTTGCCATCCACGAGAACATTGCCGGCAAATCCCTTCGTCGCACCCTGCCAGTTCGCGTCCACGCTGCCGTCGGCGAAGTAGAACAGGTAGTTGTTGACGAGTCCGCTGAGATCGACAGGGCCGATCACGCCCTCAACGCAACGCTCCTTTGTGAAGCAGAAGTCTGCGTCAAGAAACACCTGGCCGGCGGCGAGATTCACCGTCATGGTCGCCGGGCAATTCGGGACGTCCTTGTTGCAGTCGGCCGGCAGGGTCGTCTTGTCCACCGTGACCGTGCAGGTGCCAGCCGCGAGGCCGGAAAACAGGTATTTGCCATTGCTATCGGTCACCGCGGTCTTGGTGATCGTGCCTTGGGGAGTGATGCACGAAAGGGTCAACTTGACACCGGGAATACCAAGGTCTCCAGCCTCCTGAATCCCGTTCGAATTCAGGTCGCAGAACACCGTGTCGCCAATCGAGCCCGGAGGCGTGCAAACGACTTCGATGATGCAAGGCTGGCCCGCCTTGAATTTGTCGGCGTCAGCAACTTCGTCCTGCAGCGCTGCCGGGAGTTCCACCACCACTGCCAGCAACTGACCGGCAACCGGAACAAACGTGGCCCCAAAAGAATTCGCCTGGTTGTAGATGTTGGTCACGTTGGCAGCGTTGCCGGCAGGAAACCCGAACCCGTAGCCTCCGCTCAGGATGCTCGCCTCTTCACCGGCGTTGAACCCAACGAACCGCCAGATGGCGGCCTGAACTTCGGACACGTTGTACCCGGCCATGGCCCACATCGCCTTGTTGTTGATGATGTAATTGACCTGATTCCAGCCTGCCAACGAAAACCCTCCGGCAGTCAGTGAAACAGTATCGTAGCTGCTGTAGATGAGCGGTTTATAAATGGAATTGAGGCACTGGGGAACATCCCGCGGGCAAAGCGCCGTAGCTGCTTCGATGCACCACGCGACGTAGGTGCCGTTTGTGATCGAGTAGCCAGTGGGAACGTTCTTCAGCGTCATCTTAACGAAGGTCGCCGGGCTGCCAGTCGAGTTCACCTCGATGCCGTTCGTGCCATCGGGCAACTGGATACGGATGGGAGGGGTGAATGGCTGCTGTGCCCGGGTGGGCAGCACGCAGGCCGGATCGGCGAAGCTCGAAACGGCGATGGAAAAGACTCCACATACCGCGATAAGCGCGCGGCTCAGGAGTGAGGTTGGTTTTAGGGTTTTCATATTTATTTGGTCTAATCGGAGGATAAGAGAAAGGGTGAGGTTAGCTGAAATCATGCCAAGAAGAGCCATTCGGTCGAGATTAGGATTGATTCATTCTTTAAGTGACTTATTTAGAACAAGTTAATCGCCATCCACATTTCCTGATAAATTATTTCAAACACTTCAGAACTTCTCTGAAAAAATGATGATTTTGTAAAGTATTCCAACACTTTTTCCGCCGATTGCCACGTCTGCTTGTCTTTCTTGATGCATATCTCACTCGGGCTGTAGTCGATAAATAACCCAAAACGGGACTCGTCGCCTTGTAAAGCATTCCGACACTTTCAGAAGTCGATCTCCCAGTTCCCCCGATGGATCTGTCCCTGCAGACGCTTGCTCCGCACTACGGTGCGGCACCCGGTCACGGTAACGTGAGAGCCCGTGCGAACATCGTTGCCCCATTCACAGCCTTCATTCCCCCAAAGGGTGGCCATCGAAAAAGAAAGCGGCCCGGGCGTGAACCCGGGCCGCTCTGTTCTAGATTTTCTGCTTCGACTCGACTAGTCCCTGAGCGGAGCGCAGAGGAGGCCGTTGTTATAGGCGTCGAGCTTCAGATACAGCGGCTCGCCGGTGCGCCAGGGGGATGTGGCTCCGCCGGCTCTCACCTTCGACTTTGCGGGATACATCGACATCCAGAGGTCCGCATCCACGATGGTGGAAGCGACGCAACTGCTGTCATTGCCGATCAGGACGTTCAGTTTCGCGCAGACCAAGGCGCGGAAGAGCGTCAGCGACTTGTCGCCATCGCCCATCTTGATGATGGCGATCGCCTGGGCCTTGGTGTAATTGATGCCGCCGATGCGGATGACCTGCACGGGCCAGGCTTCGGGGTGGTTTTTCCAGTAGCCGGGGGTGCCGGTTCCCGGACCCGAGGGGCACAGGACCTCGATGAAGATCAACTGGCCAGCCACGTTCGTGTAGGGGGCGTTCACCTCATCCTGCAAGGACGCGGGAAGCTGGAGGACCACGGCCAGCACCTGACCCGAAGCCGGAGTGAATCCCGTCCCATTGGCGACGGCTGTTGACGCGATCGCGGTGACATTGGCAGCGCTGCCGGCAGGGAATCCGAACCCATAGGCTCCGCTCAGAATGCTGGCCTCTTCAAAGGCGTCAAATCCCACGAAACGCCAGATGGCGGCCTGAATTTCGGACACATTGTATCCAGCCATGGCCCAAATCGCCTTGTTGTTAATGATGTAATTCACCTTGTCCCAATTCCCCGTCGGAATCCCGGCCGAAGTCAGCGACGCTGAATCGCAGCTGTTGAAAAGAACCGGCTTGTAAACCGACGTGAGGCAGGCGGGAACTTCCCGCGGGCACAGAGGGGCGGCCGCTTCAGCACACCACGCGGTGTAGGTTCCGTTGGTAACCGAGAACCCTCCCGGAACATTCGCCAGCGTGACTTTCACAAAGCTGGCGGGATTCCCGGTGGCGTTGGCCTCGATGCCGTTCGTTCCGTCCGGCATCTGGATCCGGATTGGCGGATTGAAGGGCTGCTGGGCGGGCGTCGGGAGCACGCAGGAAGTGCTCGCGAGCGCCGACACGGCGGAGATCGCCAGCCCGAGGGCGGCGATCACGGTGTTCTTGAACACGTGGTTCAGGGGTTGCTTTCGATGAATGACGTTCATTTTTCAGTTTTTATTGTTTGTTGTTGTTTGTGTCTCTCGCTCTGGAAAGCGCGATTTAGCGACTCATTCTGTTAAAAATAAAAATCTCCGTCAACTGATTTTCGATAATTGCGGTAATCGTTGCCCGTATTCTGCTTATTCCAACATGAGAAAAGTGTAGCCCTGACGGATTTGCGGGCTGTCGGCAGCGGCCAAGGCGCCTTCACCCTCGGCGGCAGGACCGCCGCGAACACGGCGTGATGGACGAAGACTGGACCGTCTCGCCAGTGATGCAGCGCCTGCGCGAGAAGGCGTGGTCGCAACCCGGCACAAGCGGAAGCGGCACCACTTCGTCGAGCTCAGCGCGTTCACCGTGACGGAAAGTGGCACCGGCACCCTGCCGGTGGATTCAAGCGGATCGCAGGCTGGAAGCCTGTGCCACATTCCGCCGGGCGAATACCTCGCGCCGCTCACGCACCCGGGATCGCGCGGCACGGGCGTGCAGGCGAGCGACTTTTACAGCAAGTGCGCGATGGCCCGGCACGCCGCCTGGCCGAAGGAACTCAAGCGCCTCGCCCGGCTGTCCCTCGATGATGCTGAAGGCCAGGAATTCCGGGCCTACATGAACTGGATGGGCCGCTACGCGGCGGCGCGACGGTTCTCGCGTTGCTCGGCGACGTCATGGCATCTGGCAGCCCGGAAGATCACCCGGCGTCACTTCATCCAGGCGGCGAGCCTTGCGATCGTTCATCATCGGACACGCGCGGTCGCCGCGGAGCTGTCGCTGATCGAATCCATCGGGAAACCGGTCCTGCCCGCGCCACGGCTTGAGAAGGGCGCATGGTTTCGCTCCGCTGAGGAAGGGAAGCTGATATGGCATCGGCTCGTGCTCCGCTTCGCCCGCGATGCGTATGCGCTCGCATACGGGGCCGGGTGGGGCCGCATCTTTGCCACGAGCGCCGCGCAGTCGGAGGCGATTTTCGCCGAGTTGCATGCAGTGCTCGGCGAAGCGCCAAAGCCGGAAGTCCCCGCTTTCTACATGCTCCGGCACGATGGCAACGACTTCGCCGCCGACGCGATCCTCAGGCCGTCCTCCGGACCGCACAAGCGCGAGCGTCGGAGCATCGGCTTCGCACCCGCGTACGGTGCGATGTAGCCGCGCGATGCTTCGGAAAATCTGGGAGGAAAAAAAGCCCCGCCGGTGTCTGCAACCGGGCAGCGCCGGCGGGCAGGCGGGACTTTCAGCTAGAGTAGGAGGCGCGCTTTCCGCTCCGCCAGCACAGCCGCAAAAGCCGCCTTTTTCTCCGACGAAAGAAAGCTC
>JBEBGK010000583.1:0-3268 GCA_040081515.1 Chthoniobacteraceae bacterium | reverse complement strand
GCTTCACCCACGGCTATTTTTGTCGGAACGCTACGCGTCACCCGCAATCCACGGTCAGCTTAAGTTTTAAGGATGGTATGAGCCGCGCTGCGTTGCGTCGCGGAGCACTACCACTCGCGTGCGCGCAGCTTCTTGACGGCCCCGCGCTTTTTCTTCGAGTCGAGGATCCGCTGCTTCAGGCCCCATGGACGCTTCGCGTTTTGGCGGCGCTTTTTCTCGCGTTCGTGCTTCCGCGCGGCGCGCTCCTGCTCCTCAGCGGTGGCGAATGCCTCGATCAGTCGCTCCCATGCGAGGAGACGGTTCGTCGCCTGCGAGCGCGTGTCCTGCACGCTCACAGCACGGCCGGTAGGCTTGTGGTTCAAGGTCACCTGGGTCGAGACCTTGTTCACATTCTGCCCGCCGGGGCCGCTGCTGCGGCAGAAGGTCTCCTCGAAATCCTCCGCGCGCAGCCCGAGCACGCGCAGGCGTTCGGTTTTCCAAGTCTGGAATTCGGCGGGCGTCATGGCGCGACGCTACCACTTCGCAAGCTGCGTGGGGAAGAGACACTGCTCGCAATCGCTCGCGTCGCGCTGGCAGAAGTCCTCGTAGATTTGCAGGAGGCCCTGCTGGATGGCGGCGGAGCGGAGGAACTTCGCATCCGGCGGTGTGTCGCCGAATAGCCGGAGGGCGGCGGTCTCCACGCGGCGATTCCCCAGCGGCGCGGGCAGTTTGCGGAACTCGGTCCACCGCGCCGCATCCGCCGTGATGCCGATCGGATAGAACACATTCGCGAGCATCTCGGTGACGCGCGATTCGCCGACGAGCGCCATGCGCTTCGCCGAGGGCTTCGAGGTGACAGTGTAGTGATGGTCCCAGTAATCGTCCCTCAGTTCGCCGAAGAATTCCGTGATCGCGTCCGGCAGACACGCCGCGCGCAATGCCCGGATGCGGGGCCAATGGCGGATGATCTGCGCGAGGGCGGCGAGCCGGCGCTGGGGGTGGTTCATCGGGCGCTGACCGCTCATCCGCCACAGCGATCTCGGCAGGATGAGCCGCTCGAACTCCGCGCGACGCGGCCACCACGACTCCCACAGGCTCCGCAGGTAGGCGCGCGTCGGCTTGTCGAATTCGCCCAGCTCCCGCTGGTCGAGAAAGCCCGCGACGCCGAAGAGCAGCGCGGCGGCGGAATCCTTCGCCGCACGGAGCATGCGCAGCGACAGCCGTTGCGCGAGCAGGGTGAAAGGAAGCTTGTTCGACTTGTAGCCGAGCGTCGCGGCGAGCGATTGGAAGAGCGCCTCATCGTCGCCATGCAGTTCGGCGAGCCTCGCGATGGCGGCGGCTTTCCTGCGCAGGCGGAATTGCGCGGCGCCGAGCAGCACGTCGCGCACTTTCTCCGGGGGCAGGTCGCGCAGCGGCGCGACGCAGCGGCCGGGTTTCGCCGAGGGCTGCGGGTTCGCGGGCTCGTCGATGACGCGCAGATCGAGCTGCACCTGCGGCACGAGCCTGTTTTTCGAGGTGCGCGTGAAGAATTCGCGTTTGCCGCGAATGAGAATCGCATGGAGCACCACGCCGTCGTAGTCCGCGTTGGTCGCGTGGCCGTGGCGCTCCCAGTCGGCGGATTCGGTGTCGAGCTCGATGCAGCCGCGCTTCGGGGCCATGCCGTCGAATGCCACCGCCGCCTCCGCGAAGTCCGGCCCGGCCTCATGATTCCAGACGCCGAACTGCACGACCTTCACGGCACGGCCATCGGTCGCGACGAATTCCCTGCCGAATGCTCCCGCGAACCACAGCGCCTGCAATTCGTGCTCGGACCAACTCCCCGCCCCGGCGTGCGCACCGCCTTCGCGGACGAAGGCGCTTTCTCGCAGGCGGGAGTAACGGTCGGCGGGAGACACGCCGTGAAGCTAGGCCGATCGCGACGGGCGGGTTCAAACCCAAAACGCCACGGGCGGGGGAGCCGCGGTTGTTCACACCCGCTTTTTTCCTCGTCCACCGGGCCGGTCCCGGCGTAGAGGCCGCTGGTGAACTCACTCAGTCCCAAATCGCTGCTGGCGCAACTGAACTGGCGCTATGCCACGAAGAAATTCGATCCCACGAGGAAGATCGCGCCCGACGTCTGGTCCGCGCTGGAGAAGTCGCTGCTGCTCACGCCGTCTTCATTCGGCCTGCAGCCTTGGAAGTTCCTCGTGATCACCGACCCGACGGTGAAGCAGAAGCTCGTGCCCGTCTCGTGGAACCAGACGCAGCCGGCGGACTGCTCGCATCATGTCGTCTTCGCGATTCGCAAGGCGGTCGGCGAGGCGGACATCGATCATTTCATCGACCGCGTGGTCGAGGTGCGCGGCGTGCCGCGCGAGGGTCTGAAGGGTTACCGGGACATCATGGCGGGCTTTGCCGCGACGGCGAAAAAGGAGGGATGGGTGCGCGAATGGGCGATCCGGCAGGCGTATATCGCCATCGGCAATTTCATGACCTCCGCCGCGGTGCTCGGAGTGGACACGTGCCCGATGGAGGGCATCCAGCCACCGGACTACGACCGGATTCTCGGGCTCGCGGGGACGGAATTCGAGACGGTCGTCGCGTGCGCAGCGGGCTATCGCGCGGCGGACGACAAATACGCGTCCGTGCCGAAAGTGCGCTTCGCGGCGTCCGAAGTGATCCTGCACATCTGAGATGGGTCGGGGGAGGCATCTCGCGCAAAGACGCAAAGGCGCAAAGGCCGCGTTTGGAAATCAGGAAGCCCGGACGGGCGTCGTTCTTTATACATGGGTTAGTGGCTTCCTAATTTGGAATCCTCCGATACCCTCTGACGCATGAGCACGCGGGCGGCGGAACTTAGCAATGCGGAGAAGCGCGACCTGAAGGCGCGAGCGCAACTCCTTGAACCGATGGTGAAGCTCGGCCACGCGGGGATGAGCGATGGATTTTTGAAGAGCCTCGATGCCGCGCTGACCTTGCATGGATTGGTGAAGATGAAGTTCAGCGATTTCAAAGATCAGAAGCACGCCCTCGCGCCGCAGATCGCGGAGAAGACCGCGAGCACGCTCGTGATGCAGGTGGGCAATGTGGCGGTGTTTTTCCGGGCGAAGGCAGCGGCAGAGACTAAGGAAGGCGAGCAGTAGCCGACGGCGGCAGAAGGCGGGCACGTGAGGAACGCCAGTTTTTGGACTGCGGCGGCTTGACGCCGCTTTCCCTTTTCGGGGAACCGGAGATGAAAAAACGCGGGCGGTGTCACACTCCGGAAAGACATCGTGCCATGGCAATCGGACAAGCCAAAGCGGCGTCAAGC
>JBEBGK010000582.1:0-3281 GCA_040081515.1 Chthoniobacteraceae bacterium | reverse complement strand
AGAGACAGATCGTATCAGGCGAACGGGTTCGGTCTTTTCGATATGGCAGGCAATGTCTGGGAGTGGTGCGCGGATTGGTATCTGCCGGATTACTACGCGCGCTCGCCGAAGGAGAATCCGCCGGGGCCGGACACGAGCTTTGATCCGGATGAGCCGGGGACGATGAAACGCGTGACGCGGGGCGGCTCGTGGATGTGCGCGGACAGCTATTGCCGCGGATACCGACCGGGGGCGCGGATGAAGACATCGGCGGACACGGGGTTGCAGAACACGGGGTTCCGCTGCGTGAAGGACATCCCGTGAGCGGGCCGGAGGTGACGACACGGGTGGCGTGGAGGACGGGGCTGATTTTTGCCGGGGTGGTGCTTGCGGCGGTGGTGCTCGCGATGGTGTGGATGATCCCCGAGGCGAAGCGGATCGCCCGCGATCGCGATCGGCGCCTGATGGAGCAGAGGTCTGGCATCGAGATGTCGCGGGTGCCCGATGGGGCGGTGACGATGGGCGCGAATGATGGCGCGCCGGAGGAAAAGCCGTTGCACGATGTGCGGCTGAAGGAATTCTGGATGGATCGCACGGAGGTGACGAACGCGGAGTTTGCGCGGTTCGTGGATGCGACGGGTCACCTGACGACAGCCGAGCTGCCCGCGCAGGGCGGGGCGGCGGGAAGCCTGCCGGTGGAGCAGGGCAAGGCGGGGTCGTGGTGCTTTCGTCCCGCCGCGGATGCGAAGGCGGAGGATCGGCGGACGTGGATCGCCTTCGTGCCGGGCGCGAACTGGCGGCATCCCGCCGGGCCGGGCTCGGACATTGTGGGCCGGGAGAAATTCCCCGTCGTGCACGTGAGTCACGACGACGCGCGGGCGTACTGCAAATGGGCGCGCAAACGGCTGCCGACCGAGGCCGAGTGGGAGAGCGCGGCGCGGGGGGGAGTGAATCTCACACGCTATCCATGGGGCAACGAGATCAGCCCCGGCGGCCGGTGGAAGGCGAACCTGTGGCAGGGCATTTTTCCATCGAAAGACGAGGCGGCCGACGGGTACGCCGGGCTGGCACCGGTCGCCAGTTTCCCAGCCAATGCCAACGGACTCCACGATCTCGCCGGGAACGTCGCGGAATGGTGCGCGGACTGGTATCAGCACGATTACTATGCGCAGCTCCGGCCCGACCCGAATCGCGCGGCACACCGCGATCCGCGCGGCCCGGAGGTGAGCACCGATCCGGCGGAGCCCGGCGTGTGGAAGCGCGTGGTGCGCGGCGGCTCGTGGCTGAGCGGGCCGGTCGAGTGCCGCGTGTCGGCGCGCGGGCGCGAGGCGCCTGCATTCACGGCGGAATGGATCGGCTTCCGGTGCGTGAAGGACGCACAATGAGCACCGCCGGCGCCCCGAATTTCCGCTGGAGGAAATGGCTCGACGTCGTGCTGCTGCTCGCGCTGCTGGCGCTGACGTTCGTTGCGCGGTGTCACAATCGGGCGCAGGTCTTTCATCACGGCGGTGTGTTCTTCGTGGATGGCGACTGCTACTCGCGGATGACGCGCGCGAAGCTCGTGACCGAGGGGAAATGGGTGATCCGGCGGCACGACTTCGAGAACTGGCCGGACGGAATCACCCCGCACACGACCGCGCCGCTGGACTGGCTGATCTGCGCGCTGAAACCGGTCGTGGGAGCGGCGATATCGGCGGCGGATCCGACCGGCGGGAGTGTCTTGCGCGGGCAATCGCTCGATGTGGCGGGCGCCGTGATCGCCCCGCTGCTGGGAGTGATCACCGCGGCGTGGCTGTGGTGGTGGGCCGGGCGGATGCGCGTTTCGTTCCGGCCGGCGATCCTGCTGCTCTTCGCGCTGAGCCCGATCCTGGTGCACGGGACGGTGCTGGGGCGGCCGGATCACCAGGCGCTGCTGATCCTCCTGCTCGCGATCGCGTTCGGATGCGAGATCCGCCTCGTGCACAGCGCGGACGACGAACGGATCGTGCGCCGCGCGTGGAGCATCGGAGCCGGAACCGCGTGGGGCATCGCGCTGTGGGTCTCGCTTTATGAGCCGATGGTGCTGCTGCTCGCGGTGATCGCGATGCGGCTGGTGTGCGACCGCGAGAACATGCTCGCCCGCGGACGCCGCTCGGGCTGGCTGGCCCTCGTCGGCTGGGTCGCGCTGGGGCTGCTGGTGGATGGATGGCGCATCCGTTGGCCGGACCCCGCGGTGCGGGAATACTTCGGGCGTTGGTCGGCCACCATTGGCGAACTGCGGCATTTGGATCTTGCGGGACCCTTGCTGTGGCAATGGATCGGCCTGCTCGGGCTGGTGTCGCCGGTCCTGCTGGGGATCGCGGGCCGCGGAGACCGGCGCGCCTTCGGCATTCTCGCGGCGGTGCTGCTGCTTCTCGCGTTCACGATCTGGCAGTTGCGCTGGGGCTATTTTCTCTGCCTCGCATTCGCGATGTCGCTGCCCTGGCAGCTCGCGGCGCTGCGCCGGCCATGGCTCGGCTGGGCGGCATTTGCGATCGGCTTGTGGCCGCTCGTCACGGCGTGGTCGCGGACACTGCATCCCGGGGAAAACGCGAGGGAGGATCAGGAGTGGCGGAATTTTTCGCAATCGGCGATGCGCCGCTTCGCGTTGAAGATGCGGGGTGATGAAAAGGCGGCATTCCTCGCGCCTTGGTGGATGTCGCCGCAGGTGGCGTATTGGTCCGGCCAGCCCGGCGTGGCGGGCACGAGCCACCAGAGCCTGGCCGGAACGATCGACAGCGCGCGGTTCTACCTGTCCACGGATGCGGCGGAGGCCAGCGGCATACTGCGGCGGCGGCAGGTGAAATGGGTCATCGCCGACACCGCGTCCTACGATGCCTCACGGCGCGAAGCACTCCTCGCGGTGACGAATTCTGCCACGTTGCTCGACCGGCCCGCGCCGGAGGAGCCGCTCGCGCTCACGCTGGCGGAGCGCCCGCGGGAGGCGCCTCCTTTCCTCCGGGAAGTGACGCCCGCCCAGCTCGGCCTCGTGCGCGACATGGCGCCGGAGCGAAATAGCGGGGACACACCGGGCATGAGGATTTACGCGCCGCAGATCCACCGGCTATATCGCGTCCAGTTTGAGAATCCATGAACTACGATTTCCTCATCATCGGCGGCGGGAGCGCGGGCTACGCCGCAGCGCGGACGGCGGCGGCGCTCGGCCTGAAGACATGCGTGGTGGATGGCGCGGAGGAACTCGGCGGGCTGTGCATCCTGCGCGGCTGCATGCCGAGCAAGACGATCCTCGAATCGGCGTCGCGCTTCTCCACGCTGCGGCGCGC
>JBEBGK010000581.1:0-3291 GCA_040081515.1 Chthoniobacteraceae bacterium | reverse complement strand
GTTTTTCCGGGAGAAGGTCCGGCCTGAACTGGCGACCGGCGGGCGGATCCGCCCGTCCGCGGCCACGGCATTCAGCCCCTCGAACCACGAGGCGCTCGGGGCGCTCTTCTTCGCCCTGCGTGATTACGAACTCGGCAATATCGATGATGCCGGCCCGCTGTTCAGCCAGTTCACGGCCCTGACGCCGGACTCGACCGTCGCGTGGCTGGCGGATTACCGGAAACTCGCCAAGCGGTATCAGGACGAATTCGTGACGTTCAGCATGGCGGCCGATGCATGGAAGACGGCGCGGAATGAACGGGAGCAGTTCCAGGCGCTCGGCGCGTTGCGCGGACTGGAGGGCCGACTGCCTGCGGGCAGCAAGCTGCTCGGACGCGCGAAGCAGCTTGCCGGCGAGGCCGAGAAGCGCGTCGGCTGCCAGCTCGCACACAAGGCGAAGGCGACCGCCAGCGGGTCGGACAAGAACGATGGACCGGCGAAGGCGGTCGATGGTGAATTGACGACGCGGTGGAGCGCCTCGGGGCCGGGCCAGAAATGGCTGGCGGTGGATCTGGGATCGCCCAAGAGCGTCTCGCGCTGGGTGCTGCGCGCGGCTGGATCGGTGGAGAGGAAGCCGGAGCAGAACCTTTCCGATTTCAAACTCCAGCGCAGCGATGACGGAAGCCAGTGGCTCGACGTGGACAGCGTTGTGGCGAATCGGGCCGACGTGATCGACCGTGTCGTGGCGCCGTTCAGCGCGCGCCACGTGCGGATCCTCGTCCTGAAGGAGGGCCGCAAGCCCAACGAGAAGACCGCCCGCATCCAGGAGTTTGCGCTGGGCGCCGCCGACGAGCAGGCCCGCGTGCAATATGATGCCGCGCAGGGCGTCGCCCTTCGTTTTTCGGCAGCGACGGAATTTGTCTCGGGACCGGTGGGCGAGCCCGGCGCGATGGGCGGCGCGGAGTTCAACGAGGCGGCGCGGTCATTTTCCGTGAAGGGCAGCGGGGGTGACATCGGCGCGAAGGCGGACGATTTTCATTTTGTCTGGCAGCCCGTGGCGGGCGACTGCGAAATCGTCGCCCGCATGGAATCGCTGCAGGCGCCGAATCCGATGGCGAGGGCGGGGCTCATGATCCGCGCGGATTTTGCGAAGGATGCCGCCTGCGGGGGGCTATTCCTGCAGCCGGCGGACAAGATGCAGTTCTTCAAAAGGAAAGCCGGCGGAGCGCAGGCCGCGCACGTGAACAAGCCGGGCATTCCGCAACCACGCTGGCTGAAGTTGAAACGGGAGGGGGCCGCGGTGATCGGGTTCGAATCGGCGGACGGACAGACATGGACCGAGGTCGGCAAGGAGACCCTGGGTGGCATCGGGGAGACCGCGTTCGTCGGGCTCGCCGTGTGTGCGCATGCGAAAGGCCAGCTTGCGACGGCGCGGTTTTCAGGGGTGGAAGTCCGGAAGACCAAGCCTTGAGTGCCGGCGGAGCGACTGATACGTGCTCAGGAATGGAATTCAGGAATGTCACCGCAGTCGCCAAGGCCAACGTCTATTTCGACGGCCGGGTGGTCAGTCACACGATCCTCATGCCCGATGGCGCGAAGAAGACCCTCGGCCTGATCTACCCCGGCAAGTTTCACTTCGGGACCGCGAAGGCCGAGCGGATGGAAATCGTCTCCGGCGCTTGCAAGGTGCAGATCGATGGCCAGAGCGGATCCCGCGAAGTGGCGGCAGGCTCGGCGTTCGATGTCCCCGCATCGAGCGGGTTCGACATCGAGGTGACCGGCGGCATCTGCGAATACGTCTGCTCCTTCCTCGACTGACGCCGCGCCGCGGCCCGCTCCCGGCGAATTTTCCTCAACGGCATGCTTGCGTCGGGAAATGCGGTCGCTAGAAGGGTCGCCCCTCACTTCAAGAACCACCTCTTATGCCAGAACGTATCGGATTTGTCGGAGTCGGACGCATGGGCGCAAACATGGCGCGCCGGCTGAAGGAAGTCGGTTACCCGGTCACCGCCGTGTACGACATCAACACCAAAGGTGCGCAGGAACTCGCCAAGGAACTCGGCGCGGAAGCCTGCTCGAAACTCGCGCGCGTCACCGAACTGAGCGACGTCGTCATCACCGTCGTCACGGATGACACGGCGCAGCTCCACATTTTCACGAACAAGAAGGACAACCTGCTCATGGGCGCAAAGGGCCGCGTCTTTGTGAACTGCGCGACCATTTCCCCCGCGACGCATGTGCAGGTGGAGAAGCTCGCGAAGAAGGCGAAGGCCGCCTCGCTCGAAGGCTGCATGGCGTCCAGCGTCAACCAGGCCCGCGCCGGCACGCTCTATCTCATGTGCGGCGGCGAGAAGGCGACCTTCGAGAAGGTGAAGCCCGTTCTCACCAAGCTCAGCGACGAGGGAAAACTGATGCGTTACATCGGCAAGGCCGGCCAGGCCGCGCAGGTGAAGGCGCTCGTGAACATGGTCATGAACATCAACACCGCCGGCCTCGCCGAGGGCCTCGGCCTCGCCGATGCGCTGAAGCTCGACTTGAAGACGGTGATGGAAGTTTTCAGCCAGACCGGCGCAAACAGCCGCGTGCTGGTCACCGACGGCGAGGACATGATGAACCGCGATCACTCCTGCTTTTTCTCCGGAGCGCATGCCGCGAAGGACAGCGGAATCGCGCTGAAGCTCGGCAGGCAGGCGAAGCTCAACCTTCCCCTCGCCGCCGCCACCTTCGCGCAATTCACGAAGATGACCAAACTGGGCCTCGGTGGCCTGGACAAGAGCGGCATCGCCGAGCTGACCTTCAAGGGCCGCGGGCCGAAGAAGAAGAAGTAAGCAGTCCTCAGTGCGCAGTTCTCAGTGCAGCGTCACTGAGCACTGAGCACTGAGCACTGAGCACTGAGCACTGATTTGCCCGCCACGCGGGCGATAAACAAAACCAACAACCAAACAAACACACACCACATGAGCTACGTTCCCATGATCAGTTCCGGCGTCGCCGGACCCCTCGGCGCCCTCCACCTCCCGCGTCTCTGGCTGAAAGTCAGCCTCGAAGCCACCGGCAAGCTCGCTTCCGGCTACCCCGGTCTCGGCCAGGGCTATGACATGATGACCTGCACCGCGCTTGGGCTCGACCCCGAGGCCGTGAAGAGCTTCATCAAGAGCAACAAGCCCACCTACACGCAGTTCGAAGCGTGGGTTCGCCAGAACGGCAAGAAGCTGAGCAAAGCCGACATCCAGCGCCACAACCTCGCCATCCTCGGCTACTGCCACGATGACGGGACGCGCAAAGGCATCCTCACCGCGAGCGGCCTGCCCG
>JBEBGK010000580.1:0-3292 GCA_040081515.1 Chthoniobacteraceae bacterium | reverse complement strand
GCGGACAGGAGTGTCCGCTTCACTCCACTCGCTGTTCGAGAAGCACGTGGCCAGCGCCCCGGACGCGATCGCACTCAGCTTCGAGGGCCATCATCTCAGCTACGGCAGGCTCGACGCCGCCGCGAATCAGCTCGCCCACCACCTCCGCACGCTCGGCGTGAAGCCCGGCGACCTCGTCGCCGTCTGCCTCGATCGCTCGATGGAACTGATGATCGCGATTCTCGCCGTGCTCAAGGCCGGTGGTGCCTACGTTCCGCTCGATCCGGATTCGCCGGGCGCACGGCTCGAATTGATCCTCGCCGATGCGAAACCCGGCGTGCTGCTGACGCAGGAAAAACTTCTCCCGAAAGCGGCAGGAGCCGGCACCGCGTTCTGCCTCGATCGCGACTGGAACTCCATCGCGTCACTCGACTCCTCCGCGCTGCCGCTCGCGGTCACACCGGACTCGCCGGCCTACATTATCTACACCTCCGGCTCCACCGGCGTACCGAAGGGCGTCGTGGTGACGCACTACAACGTGCAGCGGCTCTTCGATGCAACCGCGCACTGGTTCGGTTTCGGCGCGGGCGACGTGTGGACGCTGTTCCATTCCTCCGCGTTCGATTTCTCCGTGTGGGAAATGTGGGGCGCGCTCTGCCATGGCGGACGCCTCGTGATCGTCCCGTATCTCGTGAGCCGGAATCCCGCGCGTTTCCACGAACTGCTCGCGGAGGAAAAGGTCACGGTCCTCAACCAGACGCCGCTCGCCTTCCAGCAGCTCATCCACGTCGAGGACGATCCCGCCGCGCGACGCGCGCTCAGCCTGCGCCATGTCATCTTTGGCGGCGAAGCGCTCGACTTTGCCACACTGCGCCCGTGGTTCGAGCGCCACGGCGATGCGACCCCGCGGCTCGTGAACATGTATGGCATCACCGAGACGACCGTGCATGTAACCTACCGTCCCATCACCGCGGCAGATCTCGATGACAACAAAGGCAGCCGCATCGGATGCCCGATTCCCGATCTCGATCTCTTCGTGCTCGATCACGCGCTCTCGCCGTGCCCCGTCGGCGTTTCCGGCGAGATTCACGTCGGCGGCGCCGGGGTCGCGCGTGGTTACCTCCACCAGCCCGAGCTGACGGCCTCGCGATTCATTCCGCATCCGTGGAAGGCCGGCGAGCGCCTCTACAAGAGCGGCGACCTCGCGCGCGTCACCGCGGATGGCGACATCGAATACCTCGGCCGTTGCGACATGCAGGTGAAGATCCGCGGATTCCGCATCGAACTCGGCGAGATCGAATCCGCGCTGCTCCAGCATCCCGACATCCGGCAGACCGCCGTCGTGCCGCAGTCCTCCGCCAGCGGCGAGAGCCGGCTCGTAGCCTACATGGTCCGCGCAAACGGCGCCATGCCTCCCGAGCGCGAACTGCGCGCCTTCCTCCGCCAACGGCTCCCGGCCTACATGATTCCCTCGGCCCTCACCTGGCTCGACGCGCTGCCGATGAATCACAACGGCAAGCTCGACACGCGGGCGCTCCCCGCGGTGGACCAGACGCAAACCGGCGACGAGCGCCCCGCCGCCGCGGAGACGGATGTGCAGAAGCAGCTCGTCGAAATCTGGGAGGAACTTCTCGACCGCCGCCCGATCGGAATCCGGGACAGCTTTTTCGAATTGGGCGGACATTCGCTCATGGCCACGCGGCTCTTCGCGCGCATCGCGCAGAAGTGGAACGTCACCCTCTCGCTCCAGCGGATCTTCGATGCGCCCACCGTCGCGGAACTTGCCTCCGCGATCGAGTCCACGCCGCGAGGAAACGGCAACCCGCAGAGTCCCGCGCCGATCCCCGTCGCCGCCCGCCGGAAGCGATAATCATCCCGACCTTCGATGACCCAGGCACCCGCCATCGTCCCCGAGACCGAACCGCCGCCACACGCGGACGGCGGGGATACGAGCCTGCCAGCCTCCTTTGCCCAGGAACGCCTGTGGTTTCTCCATCAAATCGATGCCGGCAGCCCGCTCTACAACATCCCCCTCGCGTACGACGTCCGCGGCCCGCTGAACATCGGGCTCCTGCGGGAGAGCATCCTCGACATCATCCGCCGCCATGAATCGCTGCGGACAAATCTCGCGTTCGAGCACGGCGCACTCGTGCAGGTGATTCATGAGGATGCGGACTTCACGCTCGATGTGCAGGATCTCTCCACGCTGCCCGACGACGAGCGGGAGACGCGCGCCGCGGCGGCTGCGCGCTCGTTCATCCGGCGGCCGTTCGACCTTTCGAAGCAGCCGCTGCTCCGCGTCCTTCTCCTCAAGATCGGCGAGGAGTCGCATCAGATTGTACTGAACTTCCAACACTCCGTCTTCGATGGAGTCTCGCTCGGGATTTTCCTCCGCGAACTCGCCGAATGCTATGGCGCGAGACTGGAAGGTCGTGAGCCCGCGCTCGAACCACTGCCGATTCAATACGGCGACTTTGCCGTCTGGCAGAGGCAGTCGCTGGGGGGACCGTTGCTCGAAAAACAGATCGCATTCTGGAAAGAACGTCTCCGGGAGATTCCGCCGCCGCTCGAACTGCCCACCGACCGGCAGCCGCCGAAACAGCCCACGACCACGGGTGGCGACCTTTTCTTCACGGTACCCGCGGCAGTCCACTTCGCGCTGCGCGATCTCTGCCAGCGCGAGGGCGTCACGCTCTTCATGGCGCTCACCGCGGCGTTCCAGGCGCTGCTGTTCCGTTACACCGGACAGGAGCGCATGCTCACCGGCGCGCCCGTCGCCAATCGCAACCATTCCGAGACGGACCGCCTCATCGGACTTTTCGTCAACACCATGGTGCTGCGCGGCGATTTCCGAGGCGACCCCAGCGTGCGCGATTTGCTCCGTCGCACGCGCGAGGAGACGCTGTCCGCGGTCGAGCACGGCGATCTGCCATTCGAGAAGCTCGTGCAGGAGATGCAGATCGGCCAGCGCGACGGACGGAATCCCCTGTTCCGGACGATGCTCGTCCTTCAGACCCATGCGCCGATCTCGGGCTTCAGGGATCTCGAATTTCGCCCGATGGGGCATGAACTGAACGCCGCGATCCTCGATCTCTTGTTCGAGATGATCGACGACGGAACCGGGCTGCGCGGCGGAATCAGCTACAGCACGGATCTTTTTGATCGCGCGACCATCGAGCGGCTCGCCGGCCACTTCCAGACGCTGCTCGTCATGGCCGACCTCGCCAACGTGCGCTCCTCTCCGCGCTACCGTGCGCTCCTCGGGCGCCTGCGCGCCCGAGGCTGAGCGACTCCGGAGCCACTCCGGAGCTCG
>JBEBGK010000579.1:0-3297 GCA_040081515.1 Chthoniobacteraceae bacterium | reverse complement strand
ACTACGATGCGAACGCGGGGACTCTGAAACTCCGCCAGACCGTCTCGACGACGCCGGAGACGTGGGACAAATCGAAAGGCTCCTGCGCCGACATCCACATCAGCGCCGACGGTCGCTTTGCCTACGCGTCGAACCGCGGCCACGACAGTCTCGCCGTCTTCGCGATTGATGCCGAGAACGGCGAACTCAAATCCCTCGGCCAGACGCCGACGGAAAAAACGCCGCGCTCCTTCTGCCTGATGCCCGGCGGCGAAAAGTACGTCGTCGCAGCCGGACAGGGCTCGAATCAGTTGGTCGTCTATCGCCGCGATTCCGGCACCGGAGCGCTCACGCCACTGAAGACCTACAAGTGCGGAAAAGGTCCGGCGTGGGTGACCGGCGTGAAGTTCTAGATGCCCGTTCCGCGATGAAACTCCTCACGCTCGCAATCGCAATACCCCGCAAACGCGGAGCGAATCTCCCAAGCGAAAACAAAAGCCCAACCATGAAACGCCTCCTCCATCTCCTCCTGTCGTGCCTCCTCTGTCTTCCGTGCCTCACCCACGCGGCGAACGAGAAGCGTCCGAACATCCTTTTCATCCTCGTGGATGACCAGTCGCCGCTGGACTTCAAATTCTACAATCCGCACTCGTCGCTGCAGTCGCCAAACATCGACCGGCTCGCGGCGGAGGGAATGGTGCTCGATGGCGCGTATCACATGGGCGCGTTTGTCGGCGGGGTCTGCACGCCGTCGCGGCACATGATCATGACCGGGCGCACGCTGTGGCATTTGCCGATCGGGCCCGGGGCGAAGGCGCATTGCCCGCCAGACATCGTGCAGAACACGATCCCCGCTGTCTTCAATCGCGCAGGCTACGCCACGATGCGCACTTGCAAGAAGGGCAACAGCTACGAGGGCGCGAACAAACTCTTCACCGTCCGGCACGACGCGGACAAACGCGGCGGCACGGATGAGACGGGCAGCGCGTGGCACGCCGAGCAGGTGCTCAATTATCTGAATGACCGCGAGTCCTCGAAGGACGCCAAGCCGTTCCTCATTTACTTCGGCTTCTCGCATCCACACGACACGCGCGATGGCAAACCGGAGTTGCTCGCGAAGTACGGCGCGGTGAATCACACGGACAAGAACGCGCTGCCGCCCGAGAATCCGAAGCAACCCGGGCTCCCGGCGAACTGGCTGCCGGCGAAGCCGTTCCCCGACGGTCATCCGGGTCTGCGCGACGAGGTCTCGGCGAGCGGCGTGTGGGAGAAGCGCGATGAGCGCACTATCCGCAACGAGCTGGGGCGCGAGTTTGCGTGCAGCGAGAACATCGACATCCAGATCGGACGCGTGCTGGAGAAGCTCAAGGCGATGGGCGAACTGGAGAACACCTACATTTTTTACACCTCCGACCACGGCATCGCGATCGGGCGTCACGCATTTCAGGGGAAGCAGAATCTCTATCAGCACACGTGGCGCGTGCCGTTTGTCGTGAAGGGGCCGGGCATCAAGCCGGGCTCGCGCGCCGAGGGAAACATCTACCTGCTCGATGTGCTCGCCACGATGTGTGACCTCACGGGCGTCCCAGCACCGGAGTCGAATGAGGGCCTCAGCTTCAAGCCTGTGCTCACCGGCCAGAAGCCTGTCGTTCGCGACGTGATGTACGGCGTTTACAATGGCGGCACGAAGCCCGGTATGCGCAGCGTGAAACAGGGCGACTGGAAACTCATCCAATACGACGTGATGAACGGCGCGGTGCGCGAGACGCAACTCTTCAACCTCAAGGAGAACCCAGACGAATTCCTCGCCGAACATCACGACCCGAAGGTGGTCGCATTGACCGGCGTGAAGCCCACGAAGGAGCAGACGAACCTCGCCAACGATCCGAATCACGCCGCCAAGCTCGCGGAAATGCAGGGCCTGCTGCTCGCCGAGATGCGCCGCCTCAACGACCCGTGGCGACTTTGGAACCAGCCAGCCGATGGACTCACCCCGCCGCCCGAAGGACCGCTCAGCGGGCAGGGGAAGGGAAAGAATCGGAGGCAGGGAAAGTGAGCAGCGCTCCACTCAATAACCCAACGCTCCATGAAACCCGTTCTCACCTTCCTTGCCTTTCTTTGCGCGCTTTGCGGCCCGACTGCCGGCGCCGATCCGAAGCGGCCAAACATCCTCTTTGCCATCGCCGACGACTGGGGCCTCCACGCCGGCGCCTACAGCACGCGCTGGGTGAGGACGCCCGCCTTTGACCGCGTCGCGCGCGAGGGGCTGCTCTTTCAAAATGCCTACACGCCGATGGCCAAGTGCGCCCCGTCGCGCGCAATCGTCCTCACCGGCCGGCACCTCTGGCAGAACGAGGAGGCGGGGAATCACATGGCGGTGTTTCCGCCGAAGCTCACGAGTTGGCCCGAGGTGTTCATGCAAAAGGGCTGGCACATGGGCATCACCGGCAAGGGCTGGGGACCCGGCATCGCCAATGACGCGAGCGGCAGGGCGCGACTGATCACCGGCCGGCCGTTCAACCAGCACAAGGCCAAGCCGCCCACGAGCGCGATGGGCAACAACGATTACGCCGCAAATTTTGCGGAATTCCTCGACGCCGCGACGAAGGATGCGCCGTGGTGCTTCTGGTACGGCGCCACCGAGCCGCACCGCGCGTATGAATTCCAGTCTGGCGTCAACAAGGGCGGCAAGAAGCTCTCCGATATCGACCGTGTGCCCGCGTACTGGCCCGACCACGAGACCGTCCGCCACGACATGCTCGACTATGCGTTCGAGGTGGAGCATGTGGACGTTCATCTCGGCCGCATGCTCGCCGAGTTGGAAAAGCGCGGCCTGCTCGACAACACGCTCGTCATCGTCACCAGCGATCACGGCATGCCGTTTCCGCGCGTGAAAGGCTACGCGTATCACGACTCGAACCACATCCCGCTCGCACTCCGCTGGCCTGCCGGCGTGAAACAGCCGGGGCGCGTCATCGAGGACTTCGTGGACTTCACCGACATCGCCGCGACGCTGCTCGACTACGCCGGGATCGAGTGGAAGGACAGCGGCATGCTGCCGCTCACCGGCAGGAGCTGGCGGCCCATCCTGGACAGCGGGCAAGGCGGACGCATCGTCCCGGAGCGCGACCATGTGCTCATCGGCAAGGAACGCACCGACGTGGGCCGCCCGAACAATTGGGGCTTTCCCATCCGCGGCATCGTCACCGCAGGGCACCTGTATTTGAAAAACTACGAGCCAACGCGCTGGCCCGCTGGCAATCCCGAGACCGGTTACCTCGACACCGACGGCGGCCCTACCAAGACGCGCATCCTCGA
>JBEBGK010000578.1:0-3298 GCA_040081515.1 Chthoniobacteraceae bacterium | reverse complement strand
GCCCTCCGCAGCCCGCGCCGTCGCCGAAGGCGTCCGCCGCGGAGAAGACCGTGCAATTGCCCGAGAAATCGAGCGTGAGCGTGATCATTGGCCAGCCGAGCGGACTCCGGGCGGGCGATCCCGACTGGCTCGCGCTGAACATCGCGACCGGCGTGCTCGGACGCGGCTTCACCAGCCGGCTCGTCGGCAATGTGCGGGACCGCGAGGGGCTCACCTACGGCATCGGCGCGGGTCTTGCCAGCGACGCGTTCCGCGGGGGCGCATGGTTCACAAAGGCGACCTTCGCCCCTGCGCTCCTCGACCGCGGGCTCGCAAGCACCCGGCGCGAGATTGCCTCGTGGTGGCGCGACGGCGTCACGGCGGGCGAACTCGAATACCGCAAGAGCGCGGCAGCAGGGCAGTTCACCGTCGCGCTCGAAACGACACAAGGGCTTGCCGAGCAGTTGCTCCGCTGCGCCGAGCGCGGATTCGAGGTGGCGTGGCTGGATGAATTCCCGGCCAAAGTCCGCGCCCTCACGCTCGATCAGGTCAATGCGACGCTAAAAAAGCGCCTCGACCCGGAGAAGATGGTGACGGTGAAGGCGGGCACGCTGAAGTAGGGCGCCGCTCAGAAAGGCATCCAGCCCAGCGCAAACACGCGATCGAGAAACCACGCGAGACCGAGGAGCGCGACGACGATGCTCACGGCAGTCTTCGCGCGCGCACCGTACTCCCATCTCGCGAGCGCGAGCGACACCGGCAGCAGCACGAGCACCACGGCGAGCTGGCCGGCCTCCACGCCGAGGTTGAAAACCACGAGGCACTTCGCCTTTGCCTCCAAGGGAAGCTCCTGCGGGTCGAGCGTGTTCGCGAAACCGAATCCGTGGATGAGACCGAAGAAAAATGTGAGCAGCCAGCGATGCGCGCAATCCTTTCGCCACAGATTTTCCGCGCCGACATAGACGATCGTCAGCGCGATGGCGCATTCAATCCAGCGCGTCGGCAGCGTCACGATGCCAAATGCCGCGAGCAGCAGCGTGATGCTGTGCGCGACCGTGAACGACGTGACGATGGCCACCAGCGGACGCAGCCGGCTGACGATCAGCAACGCGAGCAGGAAGCACAGGTGATCGTAGCCCGTGAGGATGTGCCCGACGCCCATCTTGAAGAAGCGCCACACGGGCGAATCATCCACATTGGAGCGATGCGAGGTGCGCGCGGCGGCGGCTGGATCGTTCGCGGCGGACTGCGGCGCACCGGCGAATGCGACATCGAAGAGGAAGTCCGACTCGGCGACGTTGAGGACGACCTGCGTGGAGGTGCCGCGATACTCGAAGACGCCCAGTATCGAGTGGGCATCACCGAGGACGCGGAACACGTCGAAGAGCAGGGCGACGTCCTTCGCGGGAGCGGAAAGCGGGATGTCGAATGGAAAGGAGATCAGCGCCTCGTTCGTGTGCCACAGGCTCGAGGGAATCGGATCGGGCGCGTCCAGCGGCCAGAAGGGATCATTCGCCCCCGCCATCCGCGCCGCGGCACCGTTGACTTCCAGGCCGACGTGCTCCGCGAGGAACTGCTGCACGGCTGGAGTCGCGGCCCGGAGTTCCTCGCGGCTGAGCGCACGATCCTGATTGGCGTCGAGCGCCGGGACGATTCGCAGCAGGGTGAACGCATCGAGCGTGAGACGCACCTCGATCCGCTCCCCGAGGATGCGGACGCGGGCGTAACTCGTATCAGCCGTGTGCGCCCCCGCGATGCCGGACAGCAGGACTGCGACGGCGGCGATCGCGGCCAGGCGGAAGAACACGCGCAAACACGCCCCGCGTTTGCTCATTTCGCACCTTGGTAGGTGATCCACATCGGGCTGGCCCATACGAGTTCGCCGTTCGCCTGTTCCCCGCGCAGGATGCGCAGTTCCTTTCCATGGCCGGACAGACACATGCAGAGGGAAAACAGGAGGGGCTTTTTCATGGCAGGCGTACAGCGCGTAACCCAGCCGCGTGAGACCGCAAAGTTCAAAAAAGGATCCACGAGAAAATCGAAAATAGAAACAGACCTACGCCGCGCGGCGCAAAGTCATCGTGACCTCCAGGCCGGAGGGCTGCGCGTTTTTCACGGCGACGCTGCCGCCGCAGGCTTCCACGCAGCTCTTCACGATCGCGAGACCGAGGCCGGTGCCGCCGCCTTCGCGCGTGCGGGCGGATTCCGGGCGGTAGAAGGGATCGAAAAGCCGGTGCAGCGATTCCTCGGGGACTCCGGGCCCGCGGTCGGTGATGGCGAGGAGGACATCGGCGCCGCGGGCGGATGCGGTGAGGTCGATGGGACCGGCATCGCCCGCGTAGCGGAGCGCGTTGCGCAGCACGTTCGCCACGGCGCGCGCGAGGAGATCGGGCTCGGCGAGCACCTTCAGTCCGGGGTCCACATTCACCGCCAGGCCCGGCCTGCCCTGCGCCTCGCGTGCGATCACGCGCGAGCATAATTCACCGAGCGGCACCGGTCGCAGCTCGATCTCCTTCGCGCGCAGGCCGGCCTTCGTGAAGGAGAGGAGTTCATTCACCAGCGACGACATGTGCCGCACCTCCTCGCGCACATCGTTCACGTAGCCCTGCTGCGCATCGCCGGATTGCTGCTCGAGCACGCCGAGCGCCATCTCCATGCGGGCGAGCGGCGAGCAGAGCTCGTGAGCGATGTCGCCGAGGAACCGCTTCTGCCCCGTCACATATTCCTCGAGCCGGCCGGACATGTGATTCAGCGATTCGCCGAGGCGGCCGAGTTCATCGCGCCGCCCGGTCTCCACGCGCGTCTCGAACCTGCCGCGAGCCATCTCGCCGGCCGCGCCGGTCATCTGCTGGATGCTGCGGGTGATGCCGCGCACGAGCGGAATCCAGAAAAGCACCGAGCACACGAGCAGACCCGCGCCGATCCAGAGCCACGGCGTGTAATCCAGCAGCAGCCCGCCGCTGCCGAGCGAAGGCACCGCCAGGATCAGGATCAACGGCATGCCCTGCCGCGCGCTGCGATCGAAAATCGGCGCACGGACGCCGATCCAGTACGGATACGCGCCATCGACCCGCTGGATGAATTTCGGATAAGGCGCCGGCATTCCCGGCGGATTAACCGGCGGCGCGCCATCGCGCAAAGGCCGCTCGGGCTGCCGCTCATCCCGCGGACCCGGGCGCGGGGCAAAGGGAGCATCCCGCCCCGGCTCACTCGCGGCACCGGGCCGCGCGGGAAAACGCATCTCCGGCGAATCCGGCCTCGGGCCCGGACGCGGCTCGCCGGGTCGATCCATCGGCTGGCCGGGCCGCGCCTCAGGCGG
>JBEBGK010000577.1:0-3309 GCA_040081515.1 Chthoniobacteraceae bacterium | reverse complement strand
GCCGGACGTTCTTTGCGAAAAAGGACGCTGCCTCGGCGATGGGCGAGGTGCTCGCGCAGCATGCCGCATTCGCGCCGGTGGATCTCGTTGTCAGCGGCGGAAACGGCACCTGGGCGGACGACGCGATTGCCGCCGGCGTGGAGAAGCATTTTGTCGCGGCGCGCCCGCCGTGGATGACGCCCAAGGCCCATCTCGGTGAGGCGCTCGGCGCGGGTGCATTGCTGCAAGTGGTGCTGGGTGCCGATGCGCTCGGGGAAGCGGGCGGCGGCCGCGCACTGGTGGCCGCCGTGGGGTGGAATCAGCAGGCGGCAGCCGCGATCGTGGAACGCAACGCAGTTGCCTCGCGGCGGACGGCGGGATAGACCAGCGGCGTATGAAGTGTCTCAGGTCCGCCGGTCTCATCCTGTCGATCGTCCTCCTTTCCGCGTGCGAGTCATCGCTCGGGCCGTCGCCTTCGACAGTGAACACGGTGCGCGCGGGGATGCTCGATGGCATCGCGAGGGAGCCGGCGGGCAACTACTTCATCGGCCGCCGCTACTTCAAGTCGGACTACAAATTCTGGGGCTTCGTCCGACCGCCCGGCCAGCCGTGGAGCAAGGCGAAGCTCGTGGTGTTCAACGAAAACCAGAAGCTCGCGCCCGACCGCGCGGCGGGAAAAATCGGGAGCGACAATAATTTCGAATACAAGCTGCTCGGCAATTTTTCCGGGGACACGGTGTATGAGCCGACGAGCAACGGGTTCTACCCCGAGTTCGTACTGCGGGATTATGAACTGCGCTCGCAGACGCCCGCGCCGATCTTCCGCGACCTGAATGCGATGAACCCGAACCGCCGGGTGATCGCGCAGCCCTACTGAACCCGCTCAGCCCGGAATGGGCCGGGGCGTGGCGACGTCCGGCTCCGCAGGGACGCGAAGCGGGATCTGCTCGCCTTGGAGCACCTCGAACACGTGCCGGATCAGGCTTCGGTAATGCTGTTGCACGACGGCATCGGGCAACTCCTTGTCGAGCACGAGAAAATCGGCGTAATCCTCCTGGAGCTTCAGCGCCAGCAGGGTGCGTAGTTGGGTGACGGGATCGGGCGACGCGTCCGGCGTGCCGGCATCCATAGCCATCGCACGCGTCTCGCTGTCGCTGGTGAGTTCCTCCACGCGCGCCTGCAACTCGGCGATGCGGTTCTCGAGCTGGATGACGAGGCGCCTGAGTTCATCCAGGCTGAGATTGGCCTCCCCCGGCGAAAGCGCCGGCCGGTCCGCGCGGCCCTTGCGCCCATCCTCCTCGGCCCGGCGCAGCCGCGACTGAGCGGTGGCGAGTTCCGTCCGCAGGCCGCTGACGTAAGCGTCGAGCTGCTTGACGATCGCGCTGTAACCCGAGGCCGCGACGGCGCCGCCTCTTTCCTGTTCGCGTGAGACGTAGGCGGGCCGGTCGCGCCGGTCGCGCCCGCGCCTTCCGCGCCGGTCGCGCGGGTCCCCGGTCGGCGCTGCTTCCTGTTCACCGGCGCCCTCGGTTTCCTCTTCCTCATCCTCGTCATCTTCGTCCAGGGCCTCGAGGCGGGCGACGCGCTGCGCTTCACGCCATGCATTGATCTCCCGCGTGGCGGCCTCGACGGCGTCTGCGTCCCCGCTTTCGGAGGCGAGCTTGAATCGTTCCTCCAGCTCAGGCGGGAGCGGCGCCTCGGCCTCCTCCTCGCCGGCGGGTGCGGGTCCCGCTTCGCTCTCCGCCGCGGGGCTGCCGCGCTCGGGCTTCAATGCCGCGAGAATCGATTCGGGCAGATTCGGGATTTCTTTGCGGAGCGAGGATTGCCACTTGGCATTCCAGCGCCCGACTCCGCGCGCCACCATCCCGAGCACATTCTCGTGCAGCCGGCCGAGACGGTCCGCGGAGTAACGCAGGATGCTGAGTTGCGTGATGGGCGGATTGTTGATGTTGAACGCCGAGAAAACCACGCTGGCCACGACGGCATCCGCCGCCTCGTCCTGCGAATCCGCGAGCGGAAGCTGGAGGACCCACGGTTTGCCGCGGCCGATGAAAACATTGCCGATCAGTTTCGAGTGCTCCGGCGATAGCGAGCCGGTTTCCTTCTTCCACATCCCGCTGCAAGCGCCGCAGGCGACCTGCACCGCGGCGGGGAGCTCCACCCGGGCGAGGCCGCGGGCGACGCTGAGACGCAGGCGGTAGCCATTGTCGGTCTCCATCTTTGCGAGACCTTCGAGGACCTGCGCGCGGAGCTCGGGCGCCAGGGTCTGCCAGGCGCTCTCGATCGCGCGCACTCCGAGAATCCACGGGAGCTGCGGCATCGCTTCGAGCGCCGCCGAGACGCCCTCGCTGTTTTCGAGGATGCATTCGCGCATCAGCCGGGTCGCCTTGTCCTCCTCGGACGGGGAGAGCCGGTTCTGATTGCCGTTTTGCGCGATGACGCGGAGTTCGGCCTTTGAATCGCCAGGGGTGGGATTCGCCGTCTCGGCAGGTTGGGTTTCGGGCATCTCGGTTGCCCCTTTTGGTGTCGGTGTGGAAAGTTCGTCTGCCATGGTGTTGAAAAGCGGCCTGTATCAATGGCGGCGGGATTTCCCGTGGCGAGAGCTTTTTTGCCCCTGCCCCCCGCCGCGCGGGCCTTTTGGCCGCCAATTTCCGGTCCGCCGAGCCTTTTCGCTTTCCCCGGCGGGGCGCCCGTTCTACTTCCTGTGCTTCCATTTTCCCAACAACCCGCAGCCCACTCACACCATGGCCAAGACGACCACCGCCGCACCCGAAGAGAACAAAGTAATCGCCGCCCGGAACAAGAACCTCGACATGGTCCTGCAGACCATCGTGAAGGAATACGGCGACGGCGCCATCATGCGGCTGGGCGATTCCAAGCAGATGGATGTCGAGTCGATCCCGGTGGGAAATATTTTGATCGACCGCGCGCTCGGCTGCGGCGGGCTGCCGCGCGGCCGCATCGTGGAGATTTTCGGCCCGGAAAGCTCCGGCAAGACGACGCTCACGCTCACAGCCATCGCACAGGCTCAGAAGCGCGGCGGGCTGGCGGCATTCATCGACGTGGAGCACGCGCTCGACCCGCAATATGCAAAGAAGCTCGGCGTGAATCTCGACGATCTGCTCGTCTCTCAGCCGAGCAGCGGCGAGGAGGCGCTGCGCATCGTGGAGACGCTCGTCCGCTCGAACGCGCTCGACATCATCGTGCTCGATTCCGTGGCCGCGCTCGTGACGAAGCAGGAACTCGAAGGCGAGATCGGCGACAGCACCGTGGGTGCGCAGGCCCGTCTGATGAGCGCCGCGATGCGCAAGCTCACCGCGCTGATCTCGAAGG
>JBEBGK010000576.1:0-3314 GCA_040081515.1 Chthoniobacteraceae bacterium | reverse complement strand
TCCTCAATCCCCGCAACCAGCTCCCCCCGGTTGTCCAGGTGGCAATGGTCGCCATCGATGAACCCGGCGCCGAGTTGCTTGCGGACAAGTTTGGCAGCGATCCGTTCCTTGGCATCAATTATTCGACGCTATTCCGCAATCCCTCGATGCTCGAGGACAACCCAGCGACAGCTGCGCCTGGCGATGGCGATCTGGCCAAGCTGGAAGCAATTCTGGCCGCCAAACGGATCTCATACCGGATTTTTTCCACCAACGTCAGCATTCGCGGAGCAAAGTGGAGCCGCAGTCAGAAAAATTAAGCAACGCATCCCCAACCCACACATCCCTCATCGGTCATGAATACCCCTGAACCTTCCAACCAGGTGGACGACACGAAGTCTCGGCTCCCTCAGCGTTTGCATCAGCGCAGGGCAGTCGCTCTGGTGCTCGCAGTCTCGTTCATCGTCCTGCTCAGTGCTTTGGTCGTCGGCTTTTTTAGTCGCGTCACGACGGACCTTGCCTCCTCACGCTCCTACGCCGAGGGAGTCACGGTACGGCAACTCGCGGATTCTGCCGTCGGCGTTGTCATGGGCCAGATTCGGGAGGCCACGGCCCTGAAGAATGCCTGCTGGGCTTCCCAGCCCGGAATGATCCGAACCTACCGGACAACCGGAGGTCAGCCCGGCACCGCCGCATACGCCTTCTACAAGCTTTATTCCTCACAGGACCTCATTTTGACGGGAGCAAAGGAAATCACCGCTTTCGACCCCACGGTTACCAATTCCGCCAACGCCGAGGTCCCCCTTGGAAAGGGCGGATGGCAGGAGCAACCCGCGTTTTTTACCGACTTGAACGAACCAGTGGACGTTCCAGACCCGGCTGGCGGGGCAAACACGAAGAAAACTGTCAAACGCTATCCGATTTTCGACCCCTCGGTGGCCGCGATCTATGACCCCGGCGCCCGGCCTGCCAAGCCTTGGTCGGAAGGGAAAGTGGAAGGTTGCGAGGTCGTGCTCTCGAAAACTGACCGGTTTGCAAACGATGCACCCATGCCGGTGCGATGGATCTATGTGCTGAAGGACGGCACCCTTACAGCCCCTCCAGCCGGTTCGGAGGGACTCGTTGCAGATTGGAAGAGAGCCACCAATTCAGACGGCAATAAGACCGGCATCCCAACCAAGGAAAACCCCATCGTCGGGCGAATCGCTTTCTGGACCGACGACGATAGCTGCAAGGTCAACATCAATACCGCCGGCGGGTTTCTGCTGCCGGATGGCGTGGACGAAGACGTAAACCTCAACTATACGACGCCGGCAGCCGCCGGACAGAAAGAAACAAATCCGGGATACTATGCCGGCTCATTTTGGGACACGCCGCGGGTACAGACCCGGTTTGACCGCGGCTTGAATAACGCCAATGCAGCCCTGTACCAGGGGGGGCTCGCGAACTCCCAACCTGCGCAAAATGAATTCCAGCGTTACCCGGGACACCCTTCCACCACGTCCCTGGGCCTGGTGTTTCGTTATCTTCTGCCGAGTGGAAAAACCGGCTTTAACTCGGAAAAGCTTTACGCGATGACCCCTCGCCTCATGCCCGGCGGCTCCCTGAATGGAACCCGTTACCTCAACGTCGTCGCCGACAGGCCGCTCGACATCAAGACCAGCTACGACGCCGCTCCGAACAAGACCATTAGTTATCACCTTTTTGCGTCAGTCGATGAGTTTTTCTGGTCCACGCGGAACGGTCCGCGGATCTCGGCAGTAACCGGAATCAATGATTGGGCGCAAACCCAGACTGGAGAGCCGCCGATGCAGAGCAACTCAATCACAACCCGCCTCGTGGATCAGGCGCGCTTTTTCGTGACCGCCAACAACCGCGCACCGGAACTGAATCTCTTTGGGCGCCCCAGGGTAACGGTATGGCCGGTCCCAAGTGCTGCCCGCGAGCAAATCCTGAAAGGAAACAACATCCGAAACCCCACCGATGATCTGCTCCGTTTCTGCTCGACCGTGGGGCGCGACCCCAGGCCGGCGAAGCAGGAAGTCAGTCGCCAGGGTGAGTTCATTTTTGAACGTGGGGATCCCTACAGGAGTGGGTGGACTAACGCCGGACAGGACCCGAAGGCAGATTTCTGGCAGCCGAGGAACCAAGCTATTTTCAATTACCTCCGGGAACTTACTTCGAGTGCCAAGGGGCAGATCCCCGGTTTCGGCGGGAACTTTGAGACCAAGTATGCCGGAGGCCCGGGTGGTCGGGACCAGATTCTCGTGGAGATTTTCGACTATATCCGGACGGTCAACCAGAAGGACGGTTCCCGGGATTACGAGATTGATCGGAAGCAGGCACCGAAGACGGAACTCAACAACAAGCTCAAGACTGCCGCCCGCTACGCCCCGCACGCGCTGTCCCTCCCCACGCGAGTGACTATTGATGGGAGGAAGCTGTCCGGCTTCGGTCGCTATCCCACGATTTCGGAGGCGGCATTGGTTTTTTACCATGGCGGCTACATCTGCAGGCCGAAGGCAAACAGCCCGTTGGCAAAATTCGCATCCGGCGAGATCGGGGAGGACTCACCTTCATTGGCGTTTCCGGACGGCAAAGGAGGCAATAAGGGAAGACTTGCAATAGCACCGGGAGGCGCTGAAGTCGTGATCTATGACGTGACACTAACGCCTGGCGATTACGATCCTGCGACTTTGCTTCCGAACGCAAATGCGACTGCAAATCTCAGCTTGAGTTCCGGATGGGCCCAGGCGAACGTCGAAAACTGGACAGGGCAGATTGTCCGCGCATTTCTCCTCTTTGAAACCTTCACTCCGGCGCAGGGCTATGCGCCATTTGACAATTTTGCCAACGTCAGTCTATCGGATACCACAACGACAGGAGTCGATGGGAAGTTCCCGCGATATAATTATGCGGATCCCACGAGAGGCGTCTTTGTCCATGTCGTGGAAATCAAGGGCCAATTCACGATTCAGAGCACCGGCTCGGGAGGCGCAAAGGCCCTGAATATCGGAGGCGGCGTCCCCGGCGGCACCCTCAAGAATTCATACACCCTCACGTCCGGCAATACCTGGGCAGGGCGTGATTTCGGAGGAACCGAAGGCTTCTTCCATACGATGCAGGCCGCTGCCAGCAACATTGCGAGCGCTATACCTTCCGGTGCCAGTGCCGTGAGCAGCTACTATCCCTTTCAGTCGCCGTGTACGAATCCGTTGGACGGGGTGCGGGTAGGCGTGGCTGACAAGGCATTCGATTTCGTCGGCGGCAAGATCGAGCTTTAGGTCCGCTACGAGGACCAGAATCCGGTTGGTCATGGTGAGCAAATCCAGAAA
>JBEBGK010000036.1:0-12419 GCA_040081515.1 Chthoniobacteraceae bacterium | reverse complement strand
ATCCTCCTGCTCGGGTTTTCGCATTCGTTCGCCCAGGCGCCGGCGGGTGGGAAAGGAACCGAGGGCGCAAAGACCTCCGCGACGCCCGCCGCTGACGCGGCTGCCGCCAATCCCGCGAAGAGCGCCCCGGCGAAACCCGGCGCCGCATACGTGCCGGCGGCACCTGCGGCGAGGGATTCCGAGATGACGCTGCTCAAGCTCGTGGAATCGGGCGGCTGGGCGATGGTCCCGCTCGGCGTGATGAGCATCCTCACGGTGATGCTGGTGCTGGTGTTTCTCGCGACGCTCCGCCGTTCCGCCATCCTGACGCCGCACTACATGAACACGGCGGATGTGCTGTTGAAGAAGCGCGACTACCTCGGGCTGCTCGCGATTTCCAGCCGGCACAGCGAGGCGGTGGCGCGCGTCGTGCAGCGGACGCTGGATTTTGCGACGAAGAACCCCGGGGCGAGTTTCGACGTCGTGAAGCAGGTTGCGGAGAGCGAAGGCAGCGCGCAGGCGGCCTCGCTGCAATATCGGGTGACTTACCTTGCGGACATCGGGACGCTTTCGCCGATGGTGGGGCTGCTCGGCACGGTGATCGGAATCATCAAGAGCTTCGGCGGATTGGGAAAGGGACTCGTGGGACAGAGCCGCGACTGGGCGCTGGCGACGGGCGTCTCGGAGGCGCTCGTGGCGACTGGTGTGGGTCTGGTCGTGGGTGTCGTGGCGTTCGCATTCTACGCGCTCTTCCGCAACAAGGTGCAGCGGCTCATCTCCGATCTCGAGGTGGCTGCGGCGCATGTCGTCGGGCTGATGGCGCTGAACTACAAGAAGCGCGAACCGTCGCGCGCCGCGCTGGACGACGAGTATTGAGCCCAAGCCTCCGGCCATGAAATTTCGCAGCCGCCCGCAGCCGCAGGTCCATGGGTTCCAGATCGCCCCGATGGTGGACGTTCTTCTCGTGTTGCTTTGCTTTTTCATCCTCACGTGGAACTTCGCGCGCAAGGAGATGGAGTTGAGCGTCAAGGTGCCGACTGCCGAGCACGGCGAGGAACCGGTGCTCGACGTGAACCAGACGGTGCTGAACCTGAAGGCGGACGGTTCGCTCGTGATGAACACGAAGGCTGTCACGTATGACGAACTCGGCGACAAGATGGCCGCGCTGGCGAAGATCAATCCCGACTACGCGATCATTTTGCGCGGCGACGAGAGCGTGCAGTATAAGTACGTCGCGAAAGTCCTCGACGTCTGCCGCGGCGCAGGCATCTGGAATGTCGCGTTCCCAGTAAGCAGGCCGGAATGAGACGCCGGATTTCCTTCGTGCTGCCGGTCGCAGCGGGAGCGATGCTCTCCGTATCCGCGCCTGCGCAGACAGAGCCGCTGAAACCGTTCCGTCCCGGGCAGCCACCGGCCGGGGAGGCGCCGGCGGGAGTGCCGCTGAAGCCGTTCCGGCCGGGAACGAGCGAGGAGATTCCGAAAGCGGCGCCCGTCAAGCGGCCGGATGGCAGCCCTGCCGAGCCCGAAGTGCCGCGCGCGATCCCGGTGCGGAAGCCCACGCCTCCCGCGCCCGGCGCGGTCGCCCCGCCCGTGCCGGTGCCGGACCCGGTCGCTCGGCCGGTCCCGCCGCGCGAGATGCCCGCTGGTTCGCGTGCGCCGTCCGCGACGATCCCGGAGCCGGGGGATATCGTGGTCGGCCGACCGGGAACGGCGAGCACGGCGGACCAGGTGCAGTTGCAGTATGCGGACGGATTTTATGCGCGGAAGATGTGGCGGGACGCGGCGCCGGAGTATGAGCGCTACCTCGACCAGTTCGTGCGCGCGCCCGCCGAGGACCGGCAGGCGGCCTACTACCGCCTTGCGGAGTGCTACCGCCAGACGGGCGCGATCAACAACGCCAAGACCAACTACGAGGCGATCCTCTCGAACTTTACCGCCGGCGAATTCCTCGGTTACGCGGCATACCGGGCGGCGTCGATTTACTACGAGGAGAAAAATTACCGCGACGCGCTGCAACACTACCGCCGCGCATCGGTGCGCCTCACCCAGCCGACGCTCGTCTATGCGTCGCGCTTCTACGTCGGGCGTTGCTACGACGCCATCGGGCAGCCTGCCGAGGCGCGCCAGCAGTATGAGGATCTCGCGAAGGTCACCGACAATAATCCCTTCCGCGACGCGAGCCGGCTCTCGGTCGGCCGGATCCTTGGCGACGCTGAGCAGCGCGAACCGGCGCTGAAGTGGCTGCTTCCGCTTTCCGTCGAGACGACGAACCCCGAGATCAAAGCCGAGGCGCTGGCCCGCTCCGGGCTGTTG
Source organism: Chthoniobacteraceae bacterium (assembly GCA_040081515.1). Lineage (GTDB taxonomy): Bacteria > Verrucomicrobiota > Verrucomicrobiia > Chthoniobacterales > Chthoniobacteraceae > SXWH01. The sequence goes on along the minus strand of JBEBGK010000036.1, from coordinate 10,127 downwards.
CAACTCGACCTTGGCCAGCCTGACACCGCCGCGGCGACATTCGACTCCGCGATGAAGCTGAAGGAGATTGCTCCGTGGAAGGACACGATCGAAGTCGCGCAGTATCAGATTCTTTACAAGAAGAAGGACTACAAGGGAGTGGTGGCCCGCTTCAAGGAAACCGCGGCGGCCGGGCTGAGGATCGAGAGCAAGCTCAACGTCCTCGTCATCGTCGCGGACTCGCAGCGCGAACTGGGCCAGCGCGACGAGGCGATGGCGAGCTATGCGCAGATTGTGCGTGAATTTCCCGCGACCCGCCAGGCGCGGGACGCGGGGTACGCGCGTCTGGTGATGCTGTACGAAGGCAACGATCAGCGCCTGCTCGAGGAGGTGAACACATTCCTCACCGACAATCCCACCGCGCCGCAGGTCGAGCGGGTTTCGCTCATGAAAGCGGAGGCGCTCTTCAAGGCCGGCGACTTCGAGCACGCGGCGCCGATCTACCAGGTGGTCGTCGCGAAGACGAAGGGGCTCACGGCGAATTACCGGGGCGAGGCGACTTTCAAGCTGGGCTGGTGCTGGGTGCAGCTCGGCCGCCTCGAGGAGGCGGTCACGACGTTCACCACCTTCCTCGGTGAATTCAAGTCGCACCCGAAGGTCCCTTCGGCGCTCGCGCAGCGGGGTTCGGCATTCATGCAGCTCCGGCGCTACGTGGACGCCCAGAAGGATTTCATCGCGCTGACGGCGACGTACCCGAAGGCAAAGGAGCGCGAGTTTGGTCTCGAGAATCTCGCGCTCATCCATGGACAGCTCGGCGATCAGGCGAAGATGGCCGAATCCTTCGAGCTCCTGCTGCGCGACTACCCGGAGACAGCCGCGCGGGCAAAGGCTCACTACTGGATCGGCCGCGCGGCGTTCGATGCGAAGGACTATAAGAAGGCGGCGCCGCATCTCGATGAAGCCCGCAAGCGCGACAAGGCCCAGTTTTTCGAGCGCGGTTCGCTCGCCATCATGGCGTGCCATTACAACCTGGAAAACGCGGACGCCGTCGAGAAGGAGATCGAGTTCTACAAGGCCAACGGAGGCAAGGCCGAGACTCCGGGCGACGTGATCCGCTGGCTCGGTCAGCGCGCGTTTGCGCAGGGGCAGTTCGAACGGGCCGAGAAGTATCTCCCCCAGCTCGTGCTCCGCAAGGAGGCGGTCGGCGATGATTTCCTCCTGCTCGCGCGCAGCCGCTCCAAGCTCGGGCGTTTCAAGGAAGCCGTGGACAGTTTCGACAGCTACCTCGCTTCGGCAAAGGATCCCGTGCCGCGTGTCGCAGGCATGATCGAAAAGGCCGATGCCCAGCTAGGCCTGAAGGACTGGGATGGGGCGGAAAAGACGGTCAAGGAAGGCCTGAGCCTTGCCACCGAGGGCCGTTACAACGGCGAGTTGCGACTCCGCGCGGGCGAAGTCGAGGCGGGTCGCGGCAACATGAAGAAGGCGCTCCAGATTTTCGAGACCATCCCCGTCACGCTCGAAGACGAGGAAGTCAGCCCGCGCGCGCTCGATCGGGCGCTTGCGATCGAAGTCCAGCTCGGCAACGCCGCCGAGGTCAAGCGCCTCGAGAACCAGCTCCGCACAAAGTATCCGGAGTACCTTCAGAAGAAAAAGAACCCGGCAAATCCGTAGGCGTCGCTGGCACGCTCCGGTCACTCACCTCCAAGCGTGTCGTCGTGCCACCGGAACAAGGCACCAGCCATTCGGGAGAAATGGCCCCACGCCCTCAGGTTGTAATTTCTTATTTTTGTTGCAATTCCTCAATAAAATGGAAAGCATCCGCACCCGCCCAATCCTTGAGCCCTTGTTCCTGAGCTGATGGCTCAGGCATCCACCACAGGCATTCCACCAATTCCAAAGACGCGTCGGTTCCATGAACAAGCTCGGACATTTCGTCGTCGCGGTTGCCCTGGCGGGGATTGCGCTGCTTTCGGGTTTGGCGTTCGCGCAGGTTCCGCAGCTCATTAACTACCAGGGCCGTGTCGCGGTTGACGGCGTGAATTTCAACGGCACGGGCAACTTCAAGTTCGCGCTGGTCGATGGCGCCGGGACGACCACGTTCTGGAGCAACGACGGCACCAGCAGCGCAGCGGCTCAGCCATCCGCATCGGTCGCCATCACCGTGACCAATGGCCTGTATTCCGTATTGCTCGGCAACTCGGCGCTGCCGGGCATGACGGGGATTTCCGCATCGGTCTTCAACAACGCCGATGTGCGGCTGCGGGTGTGGTTCGACGACGGAGTCCACGGCTTCCAGTTGCTCACGCCCGACGAGCGGATCGCAGCGGTGGGCTATGCGATGAAGGCGGCATTTGCGTCCACGGTGAGCGATGGCGCGATCACGGCCGAGAAGATCGCAAATGGAGCCGTCGCCGCGAGCCTGAACAACAGCGGCCAGAGCGGCGTGGCGTCCGGGGGGCTCATCATGTCGCTCACGGAAAATCCCGCGCTGACCAGTGCCGGATATGTGAAGATCGGCACGGCATCGCTGGATGGTTTCACGACCTTTGCATGGCAGGCTCCGCCGGTGCCGTCGAGCGGGACGCCGCCGCCGCCGCGCCAGTTCCATACGGCGGTGTGGACGGGCACGGAGATGATCGTCTGGGGCGGCTCGAGCACCGGCCTCGGTACGGGCGCTTTGAATGACGGTGGCCGATACAACCCGACCACGAACTTCTGGACGCCGGTCAGCAGCGTGAATGCACCGTCGGCGCGCATGATTCACACGGCGCTTTGGACGGGCAGTGAGATGATCGTGTGGGGCGGGGAAGGACCTGCCGGTGCCCTGAATGACGGTGGCCGATACAACCCGGCGAATGACATGTGGACCGATATCGCTACGGACGGAGCACCCTCACCCCGCGATCGGCACTCTGCGGTGTGGACGGGACCGAAGATGATCGTCTGGGGAGGATCCAGCGGGGCCGGCTCCCTGAATGACGGCGGTCAGTACGATCTTGCGAACAACACATGGACGCCAATCACAACGGCCAATGCCCCCTTGGCGCGCAATCGGCACAGTGCGGTGTGGACGGGCACTACGATGATCGTCTGGGGTGGCGTGGATGCGCCCGTGTATTTTGGCGACGGCAAGCGCTACGACCCGGTCAATGATGTCTGGAGCGATGTTGCAACGGGGGGAGCGCCTTCTCCGCGCTCGCACCATACGGCGGTGTGGACCGGCGGAAGGATGATCGTGTGGGGGGGATTGGACAACAACGTCCTGGGGGATGGTGCGCGTTACAACCCGGCGGACGATTCATGGGCGCCGATTGCGACGAATTCCGCTCCCGCCGCCCGCTTCAAGCACTCGGCGCTTTGGACAGGCAGCGAGATGATCGTGTGGGGCGGTTTCGGTGGCGTCTCACTCAATAACGGTTCCTTCCGGAATGACGGCGGCCGCTATAATCCAGGAGCCAACGCGTGGACCGCCCTTCCCCCCATCGGTGCGCCGGGCGCGCGCGAAAATCACACCGCTGTCTGGGCGGTGAATCGCATGTTCGTCTGGGGCGGATACTTTTCCAATGGTGAGGGCGTTCACTTGAATGACATGGGGCTCCTCGTCCCTGCGGCGCAGACGATGCATCTCTACCAGCGGCCCTGACTCGGAAGCGCGCGGAGCGTGCAGGGCTCCGGCGGGAAGACAGGGCCGTCCCCGGCAATGTTCAATCGGACTGACACATGCGGCGCGAGGAACCGGCATCGCCGCGCGGCTTGGAGTTCGTCTGCGGACCTTGGGGATCGCGGGGCGACCAGCTAACGGGCCCCATCGCAGCGCCGGAAGCCAGCTTTGCAAGCATAAGTTATTGTAAATTCGATATTTTATGAAAATCGGGAATGCTACTTAAAAGTTAGAAACCCCTCGACACCCCTCGACAGATTTGATAGCAATCCAGCCCATTTGATCCCCTTCGGAAGCCCTCCGAAAGTTGACCCGCCCAAGTCAAATCATCGGCCGATTTGGTTACCCATGAATTTCCACCAACAAACAGTTGGATTCCCGCCCCGTCTTCGCAGAGCCGTGCCCGTGAAATCGGACGCGGATCGTCGCGCGGCCACGGGTGAACCCGGACCCGAACCGACCGGTTCCTTGCGCCCCGGCATCGCGACGCCGTGCATTGCATGAAAAAGTTCGTGCTGGCTTGGTTGGCTTTCGTGGCGCTGCTTCTCGCAGGCGGCACGGACGTCTATTCGCAAGCCATCACGCCGACGAATCAGATCCCGTTGTTCAACGGCACTTCGCTGAGCGGCCTCTACCCGTGGTTCAGCACTTCGGGATTCTCGGATCCCAACCAGATTTTCCGGGTGGAGAACGGCCAACTGCGCGTGACCGGGAATGCGTGGGGTGCGCTGACCACCAACAACCGGTACCGCAATTACGTGATGGTGCTCGAGTTCAAATGGGGAGATGAGACATTTGGGTCGCGGCTCGGGCTGGCGAAGGACGCCGGGATCGTGTTTCACAGCAATGGCACCGAGGGTGCATGGAGCGGGCTGTTGATGCCCGGCATCCAGGCCCAGATGATCGACGGCGGAATCGGCGATGTGATTCTTCTCAAAGGGACGGCTCCCATGTCCGTCACCTCGCGCATCGAGCAGGTCGCCAGCGGCATCACTCCGCCGAACTGGAACTATCGCGGCGGGTATCGCTGGAAGGCTGGCAACAGCCCCGTCACGTTCAACCAGGATGTGGCCTCGGTCCACTGGTCCGGCTGGGATCCGAGCTGGCAGGACGTCATCGGCTACCGCGGCCAGAACGTGCTCGAAAGCCCGGACGGTCAGTGGAACCAGATGGTCGTCGTCGCGAACAACGACACCTACGAGATCTACCTGAACGGGACGAAGATCAACGAGGGCACCGCTGTTGTTCCGTCGGAGGGAAAAATTCAGTTGGAAGTGGAATTCGCGGAGTTCTTCGTCCGGCGCTGGGAACTCTGGCCCCTCGGCCACGCGGTCGGCCCGATCATCACGATGGAGCAGCTTCCGTCCGGAACCAGCGGCTTGGCTTACAGCCAGACGGTCCGGGCCGCCGGTGGCTCCGCCCTGACGTGGAGCATCCCCACCGGCACGCTGCCGCCGGGACTGACGCTGAACCCCACCACGGGCCAGATCTCCGGGACGCCCACCGCGAGCGGAACGTTCAGCTTCACAGTGAGGGTCACGGACAACGCAGGCGGACAGGCGAACCAGGCCTTTCAGCTGGCGGTTTCTGCTGCGACCGGCTCGCTGGTCACGAGCGGTCTCGTCCTGCACTTGGATGCGACGCAAGGCGTCACCACCACGGGCAACACGGTCACCGCATGGGCGGATGCCTCCGGAAATGGAAACAACGTCGTCGCGGTCAGCGATCCGCAGCGGGGGACTGCCCTCACGCCGACGGGGCTGCAATCGATCCGCCTCGACGGCGTGAATGACGTGCTGCAGCGGACGGGCGGGCTCACGAACTTCCCGAGCGGCAATGCGAACCGGACCATGTTTCTCGTGGCGAAGTACAACAGCTCGACGTGGTGGGCGGGCATCGCCTATGGAACTGCGGCGAGCAATCAGTCCTTCGGTCTGAACGTGAAGCACCCATCGGGCGAACTGGTCCTGCATGGATACGGCGGCGGCAACGATTTGGTCTCGACGACACCCGGCATCGGCGCCGGGTGGATGGTGCAGTCGGGACTCTTGAACGGCGGCACGGCGACCCATTTCAAGGACGGCACTCAGATCGGGCAGTTTGCGCACACCTACAACACCGGGCTCACCAAGCTGGTGATCGGCGCGGAGATCGGCAACGCGGGCTTTGCCGGCATGGATGTCGCCGCAGTCCTCCTGTATAACCGGGCGCTCAGCGTCAGCGAGCGCGCCGACGTGGAGGCCTATTTGCGCAGCAGGTTCCTCGTGGATACGACGCCGCCCGTCGTCACGGTGCCCGCGAACATCGTCACCGAGGCGACGGGAGCCAGCGGGGCTGTGGTCAATTTCACCACGTCCGCGGTGGACAATGGCAGCAGCGTCACCACGACGAACACGCCCGCATCGGGATCGGTCTTCCCCATCGGCGTCACCACGGTGACGACCACGGCGGTGGATGGCGCGGGGAACTCGGCGGTCGGCACGTTCACCGTGACTGTGCGCGATACCACTGCGCCCGTCATCACCGTGCCCAATCCGGGACCGATCAATCACCAAATCGGCACGTCCTTCGCCGATCCCGGCGCCACCGCGACCGACGCCGTCGCGGGTGTGGTGCCGCTGACCTCGTCAACTTCGGTCAACAGTTCCGTCGCCGGCGTTTATTTCCTCACCTACAACTTCTCCGATGCCGCCCTGAATGCGGCAACTCAGGTGACCGTCACCGTCAACGTCGGCGATTTCATCGGCCCGGTCATCACGGTTCCGGGCAACATCGTCACGGAAGCCACCGGCAGCGGTGGAGCGGTTGTGACCTTCAGCACATCGGCCGTGGATGCCATCAGCGGGAGCGCGCCGACCACGAGCACGCCTGCATCCGGCTCGATGTTCCCGCTTGGAGTGACCACCGTCACCGCTACCGCGGTGGATGCCGCTGGAAATTCATCGAGCGCGACCTTCACCGTGACCGTGCGTGACACCACCCCGCCGGTCATCACGGTGCCGAATCCGGGGCCACTCACGCACGAGGCGGGCACACCGTTCGTGGATCCCGGCGCTACCGCGACCGACGCCGTCGCAGGCGTCGTTCCGCGCACATCCTCCACCGTCGTCAACGGCCTCGTCCCCGGCGTTTACGTCCTCACTTACAATTTCGCCGATGCCTCCGGCAATGCGGCTGCACAGGTGACGGTCACCGTCAATGTCGTGGACACCACCCCGCCGGTGATCACGGTTCCCGCCGACATCATCGCCGAGGCCACCGGCAGCGGCGGCGCGACCGTCACCTTCTCCACATCCGCTTCGGACCTCGTCGGTGGAACCCGGCCGACGACGAACGTGCCGGCTTCCGGCTCCGTGTTTCCGATTGGCGTCACCACGGTCACCAGCACGGCCGCGGATGCCGCGGGAAATTCCGCGAGCACGACCTTTACCGTCACTGTCCGTGATACCACCCCGCCGGTGATCACGGTTCCCGCGAACTTCACTGTCGAGGTGCCCGACGTCAACGGTGGCATCGTCAATTTCGCCACCAGCGCGACCGACACCGTGAGCGGCGCTGTTACGACGACGGACAGCCCGGCTTCCGGCTCAATTTTTTCCGTCGGCGCCACGACGGTGACCACGACCGCGGTCGATGCGGCAGGGAACACCGCGACCCGGACCTTCACGGTGACGGCCGTGTACGTGCCGCCGCCGATCACCCCCCAGACGGTGATCCCGCTGTTCAGCGGCAATTCCGCCGACCTCCTCTACACGTGGACGCCAGCGCTGGGAATTCACCCCGTGACCGAACGCTTCACGGTGCAGAACGGCATCCTCCACGTCGTGGGCAACGAAGGCGGCCCCTTGCTTTCCAACGATCGGTACCGCGACTACGTGCTGGTCATCGAATACAAATGGGGGCCGCGCCAGTGGGGCAACGCCGTAGGCAAGGCAAAGAACTCCGGACTCCTGCTCCACAGCCGCGGTCACGAAGGGGGCCATGAGAACATCAACATGCCCGGGCTCGAAGTGCAGTTCGCCGAGGGCAGCGCCGGGGATTTTCTTCTCGAAATGGGCACGGATGAGCTCGATCAACTCCTGCCGATGTCGATGACCGGTACGGTCGGGCAGGTCACCTGCTCGGGGACGCCGTGGAACTGCCGCGGGGGCTATCGCTGGGTGCAGAATGGCACGCCGATCTACCTCAATCAGCTCTACAACACCATCCACTGGTACGCGTGGTCTCCTTCATGGCAGGACGTCACGGGATACCGCGGCCCGGTCGATCATGAAAGCCCCGATGGCCAGTGGAACCAGGTGGTTGTCAACGTGCAGGGCGGACAGATCGGCTTGCATCTCAACGGGACGAAGGTGAACGAGATCCTCGATTGCTTCCCCTCTCAAGGGAAGGTGCAGCTCGAGGTTGAGGGTAGTGAATTTTTCGTCCGGCGCTGGGAATTGCGACCGCTCGGCAGCCTGGTCGGCCCCTCGCTTCGCAAGGATTCGCTGCCCGCGGGCACCGTCAACGCGCCCTACTCCCAGCAAATCACCGCCGCAGCCGGAAACGGCACCCTTTCCTGGTCAATCTCCGCCGGAATCCTGCCGGACGGGCTGAGCCTGAATGCGCAGACCGGTGCGCTTACGGGCACGCCGTATGAAGCCGGCTCATTCATTTTCACAGCGACGGTCACCGACAACCTCGGCCTCACCGGCAGCCAGCAATACCAGATCGTGATCAATCCGCTCAGCACCACGATCCCGGTGACGACGGGCTTGGTGCTTCATCTGGATTCGACGCAGGGTGTCACCAAGACCGGCAATACCGTGACGGCGTGGGCGGATTCTTCGGTGAATGGGAACAACGTGGTCGCGGTCAGCAACCCTCAGCACGGGACCGTGCTGACGCCCCTGGGGCTGCCGGCCATCCGCCTGGATGGCGTGGACGACCAACTGCAAAGGACGGCGACTCTCACCGGCTTTCCAAGCGGGAATACGAATCGCACGATGTTCGTGGTGACGAAGTATAACAGTTCCACTTGGTGGGCAGGGGTGGCTTATGGGACTGCAGCGAGCAACCAGGCCTTCGGGCTCAACGTGAAGCACCCCACCGGCGAACTCGTCCTTCAGGGGTACGCCGGTGGTAACGACTTGGTTTCCACGACGCCGGGCATCGGCGCCGGGTGGATGGTCCAGTCGGCCCTCCTGAACGGCGGGACGGCGACCCATTTCAAGGACGGCACGCAGATCGGGCAGTGGGTGCACACCTACAACACGGCTCCTTCCAAGCTGGTGATCGGCGCGGAGATCGGGGGCCTCGGCTACGTGGGCATGGATGTGGCCGCAGTCGTCCTGTACAATCGGGCGCTCAGTGCCAGTGAGCGTGCCGACGTGGAGGCCTATCTCCGAAGCAAGTACCTCGTGGACACGACGCCGCCGGTCGTCACGGTGCCCCCGAATATCACCACCGAGGCGACCGGAAGCGGCGGAGCAGTTGTCAACTTCAGCACCTCGGCGCTCGATGTTGTCAGCGGAGTCATCACCCCGACAAACACCCCGGCATCGGGCTCCCTGTTCCCGCTGGGGACGACGACCGTCACCGCCACCGCCGTGGACGCGGCGGGCAACTCGGCGAGTCGCACCTTCACGGTGACCGTGCGCGACACGACGCCGCCGGTCATCAGTGTGCCTGCCACCAGCACCGTCGAGGCCACCGGCGCCGACGGCGCAACGGTCAATTTCACCAGCTCCGCGACGGATATCGTCAGCGGCAGCGTTGTGACCCTCAATTCCCCCGCTGCCGGATCCCTGTTCCCCATCGGAACCACGATCGTCACCACGACCGCCGTGGATGCGGCGGGCAACCCGGCGAACCGGACCTTCAGCGTCGTCGTCCGTGATACCACGGCTCCCGTGATCGCCGTCCCGAATCCTGGGCCGCTCATCCATGAGGCTGGCGTTGCATTTGTCGATCCCGGTGCGACCGCCACGGACGCGGTTGCGGGTGTCGTGCCGCTGATGTCTTCCACCGCTGTGAACGGCCTCGTGCCGGGCAGTTATGTGCTCACGTATAATTTCACGGACGCCGCACTGAATGCCGCGGCGCAGGTCACGGTGATCGTCACCGTGGTGGACACGACGCCGCCGGTGGTGAGCGTCCCGGCGAATATGATCGTGGAGGCGACGGGTGCCAGCGGAGCGGTGGTCAATTTCGCGACCAGCGCGACGGACATCGTCAGCGGGAGCGTGACGACGGTGAACACGCCGGCGTCCGGCTCGGTCTTTCCGCTGGGGGCGACGACGGTGACAGCGACTGCGACGGACGGGGCGGGGAACTCTGCGAGCCGGACGTTCACCATCACCGTGCGGGACACGACAGCGCCGGTGATCAGCGTGCCGAATCCCGGGCCGCTGACGCACGAGGCGGGCGCTCCGTTCGTGGATCCCGGGGCCACGGCGACCGACGCGGTGGCTGGGGTGGTCGCGGTGTCCTCGTCCACGGCGGTCAA
>JBEBGK010000575.1:0-3331 GCA_040081515.1 Chthoniobacteraceae bacterium | reverse complement strand
CGGACCGCGTAGCGGTCGAACACGAGCGCGCGGCACCGCAAGATCGCGGCTGGGTGCGACCGCTACGCGGTCGTTCCCGCGTTTGCCGGACCGTGGGTTCGTTCCTCACCCACGGCGATTGATGTGGGTGCCGCTACGCGGCAAGTAATCGCATGCAACGTCCCATTCCATCGAACGGCTACGGCCGGCCGTGTGCCGTTTAACTTTTGTGTCCTGTAGCCACATGCCGTATGAGGCGAGGCTTCCCTTGCCTCCACCGCGCTGGTGGGTAACCTCCGCGCCCCGATGTCCACCGCATTGCCAGTCCGACCGCCTCCGCTCGCCAACGAGCGGCGCTTCGCCGTGGTCGCGAGCAGCTACAACGCGGAGTTTGTGGACGGGCTCATCGCCGGCGCGGAGACGGAGCTGGCCGCGATTGCGCCGGCGTCGTCCGTCGAGGTTCATCGCGTCCCCGGTTCGTTCGAGATTCCGCTCGCCGTGCAGGAACTCGCCGAGCGCGGGGCGGCGGATGCGATCTTCGCATTCGGCCTGATCTGGGAGGGACAGACGCGCCACGCGGATCTCATCGCCACCGCGGTGACCGGCGCGCTGCTGGACCTGTCGCTCCGCTTCCGCCTGCCGGTGCTGCATGAGGTCATCGTGGTGCAGAATGCGGAGCAGGCCCGCGAGCGGTGCCTCGATGAAAACCTGAACCGGGGTGTCGAGGCCGCGCGCGCCGCGGTGCGCATGCTGCACGCGCTCGGAGGCATCCAGGACCGCAGCCGCTGATTTTCCATGAGCAAACGACGCGAAGGCCGCGAGGCGGCCATCCAGTATCTGTATCAGCTCGAAATCCACGGCGACCGCGCCGCGGATCTGACGGCCGATTTCTGGAACATGTGCGAGGCGAAACCCGCCGTGCGCGAGTATGCGAACAACCTCATCGCCGGCGTGAACGCGCACATCGCCGACGTGGATGAGCGCATCAAGAAATACGCGATCAACTTCGAGATCGGCCGGCTCGCCGCGGTGGACCGGAACATCCTCCGGCTGGCGATCTACGAAATGCTCTACTGCATGGAGACGCCGCCCATCGTCGCCATCAACGAGGCGCTCGAGATCGCGAAGAAATTCGGCGGCGAGGACAGCGCGCGGTTTGTGAACGGCATCCTCGACAAGGTGAAGGGCGAGCTGACGCGCCCGCTGCGCGAGGCCGCGCGCCCCGGGGCGAAACCCGCGGCGCAGGGCACCTGATTTCCGTCCATGGCGCTCGGTTTTCTCAAGAACATCTGGAACAAGTTCACCGGCAAGCCGGTCGATTGGGATGAACTCGAGGAGTCGCTCATCCGCGCCGATCTCGGCCTCGGGATGACGCAGCGCATTCTCAAGACGCTGCAGGAGGGCAAGGAACAGCTCACCGCGGACAGCGTCGTGAAGGTGGCGCGCGAGGAGATCGTGAAGATCCTGCCGCGCGAGCAGTGGACGCTGCGTCCGCTGCCGTCGAAGCCGAAGGTGATCCTCGTCGTCGGTGTGAACGGCACCGGGAAAACGACGAGCACCGCGAAGCTCGCCGCGCTGCTGAAAAAGCGCGGGCACAGCGTCCTGCTCGTCGCCGCCGACACGTTCCGCGCCGCGGCGATCGAGCAACTCGGCATCTGGGCCGACCGCATCGGCTGCCCCATCGTGAAGGGCCAGTACAACGCCGACCCCGCCGCGCTCTGCCACGATGCGTATCAGAAGGCGGACAAGGAAGGCATCGAGTTCATCCTGTGCGACACGGCCGGCCGGCTGCACACGAAGCACAACCTCATGGCCGAACTCGGCAAAGTGAAACGCGTGCTGCAAAAGGCCGACCCCGCCGCGCCGCACGAGACGCTGCTCGTCGTGGATGCGACCACGGGCGCGAACGCGCTCAACCAGGCCCGCGAATTCCACGCGGCCAGCCCGCTCACCGGCATCATCTGCACAAAGCTCGACGGCTCCGGAAAGGGCGGCGTGGTGGTCGCGATTCAGAATGAACTCGGAATCTCGACGCGCTTCACCGGCACCGGCGAGAAGCTCGAGGACTTCGCATTCTTCGACAGCCGCGAATTCGCCGAGGCGATGGTCTGATCGGTGGCGCGCCCCGCATCGCCGTGGGAAGTAGCGCCAAAGCAAAACACGGCGACGGAATTTTCTCCCCGTAGCTCGGACCCCCTGCAATCCTCGAGCCCATGACCCCACCCATGCACATCACCCGCCGTTCCGCCCTGCAACGCGCCGCCGCATTTTCCGTCGGCGCCGCGCTCTCATCCATCCCGAACCTCCGCGCCGCCGATACGGCGGGGCGCAAGCTCAAGGTCGCCGTCGTCGCGCTCGGGCGCGGGATGGGCCACGTGCAGGCGCTCCTCTCGCTGCCCGATGTGGAGATCGCCTATGTCGCGGAAGTGGACGCCGTGCGGCTCGAACGCGGTGCGAAGCTCGTGACCGAGAAGCAAAAATCCACCTGCCAGCCCGTGAAGGATTTCCGCCGGATCCTCGAGGATCAGTCGGTGGACGCCGTCTTCATCGCGACGCCGAATTTCTGGCACACACCCGCGGCGCTGCTCGCGATGCAGGCGGGCAAGCACGTCTATGTCGAGAAGCCCGGCAGCCAGAATCCGCACGAGGCGGAGATGATCGTCGCGGCGCAGAAAAAATACGGACGCATCGTGCAGATGGGAAACCAGCGCCGCACGTGGATGAAGGAAGCCATCGCCGCGCTGCACGGCGGCGCGATCGGGAACGTAAAATTTGCCCGCGCCACCTACTACAACCAGCGCAAGGCCATCGGCCTCGGCGCGCTCAAGGCCCCGGCGGATCTCGACATGGACATGTGGCAGGGGCCGGTGCCGGACGAGCGCGACATGAAGCCCTACCTCCATTACGACTGGCACTGGCTCTGGCACTGGGGCAACGGCGAACTCGGCAACAACGGCATCCACACACTCGACATCCTGCGCTGGGGACTCCAGGTCGATTACCCGCAGCGCGTCAGCTACAACGGCGGCCGCTACTGGTTCGACGACAAACAGGAGACGCCCGACACCGGCACCGCCGTGTTCGATTTCGGAAAGGTCGGCATGGAATGGGTGCAGAGCAGCTGCCAGCCGCGCTCGGCGGAGAAGGGGATCGGCGAGTGCGTATTCTACGGCGACGGCGGCACGTTCGCGGTGAACCGCGACTCGTGGACGGTCTATGATCCCGCCGGGAAAAAGATCAGTGACGGCAAGGGCGCGGGCGGCGGCGACGCCGCGCACATCGGCAACTTCCTCGAGACCATCCGCGGCAAGGCGAAGCTCAACAGCCCGATCGAGGACGGCCAGAAGAGCAC